>JAHEBE010000102.1 GCA_024642365.1 Algoriphagus sp. | reverse complement strand
CGACCCACCAGACTGCTAAGGTCTAATTGCATCCCCAATACATCTAGGGTTAATGAACCTCCCAAATCGACCAATTCAAAAGTTTTTATACCAAGTTCCCAGTTGGCATTGATTGCTGGATCCACCACAAATACCGGATTGAATGCTTCATTGATCGGGATCTTAGATTTGAATAAACTTCCTAATCCTCCACGCTTGAGGCCAACCTGACCCTCCACCAAAATAGGAACACGGAGTTCGATCGCTTGACTGTCCAAGGCTGTCCATGTGATCTGCCCATTTCTACTCAGTTTCAAATCTCCCGTGATCCCAGAGCCCATATCTGCCTCTTTTTCATCCAAAATGAGCATTGGTATTTGGGTATTGAAAATTTTATCAAGCGTGGCCTTTGGGATTTTCAAAGGCACATTCACCGAAGAGCGCGCTGGTGGCGGGGCAATCATAGGACCGGGATCAGCGGTCGGACTTAGAGTTTTGCAAGCGGAAAAACTTAGCGCAAGCAAAGCCAAAAGAAGAATATTTTTACTTAACTGGTAAAATGGCGTTATTTTCATGAGAGATTAAAACTAAGAAAGGAACTATTTCTTCCTTGCAAGTATTGTCCCAAAAGTAAAGATTAAAATAAATGAACTGGAATAAACTGACCCAAGCTGCACAAATTGCTGAAATTAAATCCCTCAGCGAATCCACCCCGGTGATGATTTTCAAACATAGCACTCGCTGTTCAGTTAGCGGAATGTCTTTGGATCGATTGCTTCGCCATTGGAAACATGAAGATGGGGAAAAGGTTGTCCCATATGTCTTGGACCTGATTTCTTTTCGAGAGCTTTCGAATTTGGTAGCGAACGAATTTGGGGTACCTCATGAATCTCCACAGGTAATCGTGGTGAAAAATGGGAAAGCTGTTTATGACAATAGCCACTTTGGCATTTCCTATCCGGATATCATGGAGCAGGTGTAATTTTTTTAGTTCTTTAAATGAGTAAAGAACCATTTATCCTTTCCTGCATCCATTCTTATTTTTCTCGAATACCCAAGTAAACCTTTCGTATTGTCATGCAGTCAAAGTGTGAGAACTTTGCTGCATTATGAAAAACAAATACGGGTTTATTTTACTGATTTTTAGCTGTTTATTGACGATTTCAGCCTATGGTCAAAGACCAACAGGACAAGACCGTCCAGCGCGATTGTTTACCGGAACTGTCATAGACGGAGTTACTAAGACTCCTATGGTAGGTGCAAACGTATTAATCAAAACGGTAACTGATTCCTTATTGGTAGGGACAGTAACCAATGGACAAGGCAAATTTGAAATTGCCAGACCTCAAATCCCAGATGTAAAAGTCGAAATCACGTTTATTGGGTATGTCACTATTTCCAAAAATCACAATTTCAGAGATCCTGTTGATTTTGGCGAATTAGTGCTTTTGGAAGATTCTAAAGTACTTGATGAAGTCATTATTGAAGGGTTAAATCCTGTAGGTGAACAAAAAGGGGACACGACTTCCTTTAATGCCAAGGCGTTCAAGACACAGGAAAATGCTCAGGCGGAGGACTTGATCCGGAAGATGCCAGGCATCACGGTACAGGGTGGCCAACTCCAAGCGCAAGGCGAGGCAGTTCAAAAAGTATTAGTAGACGGAAGAGAATTTTTTGGTTCTGATCCGAGCATTGCATTACGAAATTTACCAGCTGACGCCATCGATCGTGTCGAGATTTTGGATCAACGTTCAGATCAAAGCAGGTTGACGGGATTTGATGACGGTACTTACACCAAGACTATTAATATTATCCTTCGCGAAGACCGCAAAAATGGCCAGTTTGGCCGATTCTATGGAGGCTATGGTACTGATGATCGCTATTCTTCTGGCGGAAGTATCAACCTTTTCAAAGGCGATCAACGGATTTCGATCTTAGGTCTATTCAATAATGTCAACCAACAGAACTTCTCAAGCCAAGATCTAGCAGGAGTAAATGCAAATGCTACTTCTGGCGGAGGTGGTGGTAGACCTGGCGGTGGAGGTGGTCGATGGGGCGGCGGAAACAATGCCTTCTCAGGCGGAAATGATATTGGTATCATTACTACCAACGCCATTGGCTTAAACTACAGTGATAAATGGGGTAAGAAAGTGAATTTCACCGGAAATTATTTCTTCAATAATACAGCAAATACACTTAGTCAAATCACCAATCGTGAGACGGTGATCAATGAAAATTTAAGCCAGATTTATCAGGAAAACCTGATCAACACCGTCGATAATTACAATCACCGTGCAAGTGGTCGAATCGAAGCTGATTTGAATGAAAAAAATTCGTTGGTAATTTCTCCTTCGTTTTCATTCCAGAATAACCGAACCTTCTCCGACCGGGACGCCTTGACTTTGGCAAGCACCGGAGATTCATTGAGTGCCCTACGATCTACTTCCAATGCGGAGACGAAAGCCTTAAATATTTCAAACAACATTACTTATCGTTACAAGTTTGAGAAAAAAGGGAGAACTCTATCCACCGATATTAATACCACTTGGTCTAGCAGAGATCAACTTTCAAAATTACTCGCAGCCAGTGTAGACTACAACCGTGATCGATTAGATACGACCGAGCAGGTGACTGATGCCTTGAATGACGGGTTTAACTATCGAATCAACGCCACTTTGACTGAGCCATTAGGAGAAAAATCAATAGGAACATTTGGCTATCAAATCAGCAATAACAATACGCGAGCGGACCAAAAAACCAGGGTACTCAATAGCGAAAATCAGTTTGTATTAGACACAGCCTTGAGCAACGAATTCGATAATAAATTCATCACGCAGCGACTGAGAAGTGGCTATGCATGGAATGATAAAAACTACAGCATCAACCTAAACTTGGATTATCAAAATGCGCGATTAAACAATGAGGCGTTTTTCCCAACCCCAGGTGTTTTCAATAGAAGCTTCAATAATATTCTTCCAAGTGCAAACGTGAACTATCGGAATCGAGAAACTGGATTCTCTTGGAGAATGCGCTACCGAACCGATACGGACGAGCCAAGTGTCAATGAACTTCAAAATGTGGTTAATAACCAAAACCCACTCAATTTGAGCGTGGGAAATCCAAACTTAGGACAAAGCTTCAACCATAATATTTTCGCCAACATCAGCAAAGTAAACCTGGAGAAATCAAAGACGCTTTTCATGTTTGTGAACTATTCTGCTACTGCAAACTACATTGGAAATAGCACCTACATTACTGCAAAAGACACCTTGATCAATGGAGAAATTCTTCTCCGACCAGGTGGACAAATCTCCAGACCAGAAAACTTGGATGGCAACTTTAGAACACGATTCTTCCTGACTTACGGCATGCCTGTTAAGAAAATCAAGTCGAACTTGAATTTGAATACTCGGCTTGGATTCAATCGAACTCCAGGTATGATCAATGGAGATTTGAACCTGAATGACAATATCGACTTGAGCCAAGGCTTTACATTGAGCAGTAACATCAGCAAAAATGTGGACTTCACCATCAGTACAACTGGTACCTACACGATTGTCAATTCAAGCTTACAGTCAAATTTGGATCAAAACTATTACATCCAGGAGTCAAACTTGAGACTGTATTATTCTCCGAATAATGGCAAGACATTTATTGGAAACAATATCAACAATACGTTATATCGAGGATTATCTGAGGGATTGGATCAGTCAGTTTGGCTTTGGAATATCGAAGCTGGCCAGCGCTTCGCCAAAAATAATAAAGCAGAAATCAAGCTTGTCATCTTTGACTTACTGAATCAAAACAACAGCATCAGCCGAACGATTTCCGATGTTGCGGTAACAGACGTTTTCACCAATGTCCTCACACGTTACGGCATGCTGACCTTCACCTACATCATTGGAAACTTCAAAGAGCCTGAGCCATCTGACAATCCTTGGGAAAGAGGAAGACCAAGCGGAGGAAGAACTTGGTAGAAGTGAGAAGTCTTAAGTGAGAACTCTAAAAATCTGACCATTGAAAAGCCGCTTGAAATCGATTTCAAGCGGCTTTTTCAATTAAAATACCTTTGGAAATTACATCTTAGGAAGTACCACCGTATCCACAGAGTGAATCACTCCATTTGACTGGAATACATCAGCAATAGTCACTTTAGATTGTCCACCGTTTGCATCTGTGAGGTACAAGTCTTTGCCTTTCATCCAAGCAGTCAGCGTTCCGCCTTGTACGGTAGTTAAAGTAGCTTTACCATTTCCCTTTTTGATTGCATCAGCGATTTCCTTAGAACCCATTTTACCAGCTACCACATGGTAAGTCAATACTGCTTGTAATTGTGATTTGTTCTCAGGCTTCAAAAGAGTCGCTACAGTTCCTGCAGGAAGCTTGTCAAAAGCTGAATTCTCAGGAGCAAATACTGTAAAAGGACCTTTCCCCTGAAGTGTCTCCACTAGTCCCGCTGCCTTTACAGCAGCTACCAATGTCGTGTGATCCGCAGAATTGACTGCATTTTCCACGATGTTTTTAGAAGGATACATTTCTGCACCACCGACCATTTTGGTTTTTTCCATTTGTGCAAAAGCAAGGTTTGCAGAAAGAAATGCGAAGGCTAAAATTGCCGCTTTGAAATAATTTTGAATTTTCATGATGTTGTTTGTTAAGATTGATTTTTGTTAGTTTTTGTATTTGGAGGGAGATACGAGGAGAGTTGTTAGATTGGATTGAGTGGATGGAAAAATAATTTTGAATGAAGAATGTTGAATATTGAATCATGCTGTTGAAGTTTTCCTAAAAAGCCCCAAAAGCCTTAGCTTTGTCATTCGAATAATTTGAATCCCATGTACCAAGAGAAAATTGAAGCCATCAAAGCAGCCATAGCTGCGGCAGAAGCCAATACCCCTGACCAGTTGGAAGCTTATCGAATGGAGTTTATCTCCAAGAAAAGTGTCGTGGGTGAACTCTTTGGAGCAATGGGCCAAATCCCAAATGAGGAGAAAAAAGCCTATGGGCAGCTTGTCAATAGTGTGAAGCAGCTGGCGGAGGAAAAATTTCAAGAATTAATCGAGCAAGTCAATTCAACTACAAAAAAGTCAAAATCTGCTGGCATTGATTTGACACTTCCTCCATCCAATTCACCGATGGGAGGCATTCATCCCCTGACCGCCACGCGTCAGCGAATCATTGAGATCTTTGAGCGAATCGGATTCAATCTTTCCGAAGGGCCAGAAATTGAAGATGACTGGCACAATTTCACTGCTTTGAATTTCCCTGAAAATCACCCGGCTCGTGAAATGCAGGATACATTCTTCATCGAAAAAAATCCAGATATCGCGCTTCGGACCCATACTTCATCTGTACAGGTTCGCGTGATGGAAAATCAAAAGCCGCCGATTCGAACACTATCTCCTGGTAGAGTTTACCGAAATGAAGCAATCTCTGCTCGAGCGCATTGCATCTTCCACCAAGTCGAAGGCCTTTATGTAGATGAAAATGTAGGATTTGCGGATTTGAAAAATACGCTCTATCACTTTGCCAAAGAAATGTTTGGAAAGGAAACCAAGGTTCGTTTTCGACCATCGTTCTTCCCATTTACCGAACCAAGTGCCGAAATTGACATCACCTGTTTGATCTGTGGAGGTACAGGTTGTACCGTCTGCAAAGGAAGTGGCTGGGTAGAAATCGGGGGTTCTGGAATGGTCGATCCCAATGTGCTGGAAAACTGCGGCATCGATTCTACAAAATACACAGGCTTTGCATTCGGGATGGGTATCGAGCGAATCGCGATGCTGAAATATCAGATCAAAGATTTAAGACTTTTCACCGAGAATGATTCCCGGTTTTTGAAACAATTCAGGACGTTGATTTAAAAACCTTCCAATAAATACAAAAGGGAAAGATTGATGAATCTTTCCCTTTTATATTTTAAAACCTGATGGAATTAAACCGCTTTCGAGGTTTCCATTTTGTAAATAATATCTTCGTAATCAAGCTTATTCCAGTTTTCTGTGATAAGTGGATCTGCCATCACCCGATTCATAATCGCCTCCTGTAGCTTGCCCTGGGCATAAGCCTCTGCATAACCCATATCCGAGAAAGTCACCATAGAATACAAAGGAATCCAATCATTCGGGTAAAGTTCGTGCAGCTTTGCTTCAATTTTCTTTCGCAAGATAAATTTCGGGTCCGAAACAGAATCTCTCATTTCCACAAAATTCTCCATGGCCAATTGGCAAATGGCATCCGTATCTGGCTTGCGTTTTTTCTGGAATTTTTCAAAAACCAAATCCCAGCTATTTGTCCCTAGTTTATCGATCAAGCCATTTAAAATCGAGCAGTCTTCAAATCCACAATTCATTCCCTGACCATAGAACGGCACCATCGCATGGGAGGCATCTCCGAGAAGCAAACTTTCTCCTTGAACCCAAGGATAGCATTCGACATTAATCAAGGCAGAAGTAGGGTTTTTGAAAAACTCAGATTTCAAATCAGGCATCAACTGATACGCATCGTCGAAATAATTGCTAAAAACGGACTCTAAATCCCGGTCATCATTGATCTTTTCGAAGCAAACTTTCGTGCCTTGAAAAGGCAAAAACAAGGTACAGGTAAACGATTTGTCAGGATTTGGTAAGGCAATTAGCATAAACTTGCCCCGAGGCCAGATATGCAAGGCATTTGGATCCATCGCAAATTCCCCCTCCGCGGTAGCCGGAATCGTCAATTCCTTATATCCATGAGAAATATATTCCTGCTTGTAATTGAATCGAATCTGCTTTTGCATAGCCATTCGGAGTGCAGAATACGCACCATCCGCACCTATGATTGTTGGCGCTAGCAATTTGGTTTCTCCGGTTTCCGTCTCAAAAGTGACCTCTTGATTTCGAAAATCCACGCCAACACATTTGTGTTCGAAATTCATTTTTACTCCCAGTCGCTCGCCTTCCTCAGCCAGAAGCTGATTGAATTTGCCCCTTGAAATCGAGTAAATGGCTTGGTTAGCTTTGCCATAAGGAATAAATGAAGTACCACCATGCTCATCATGGATCTTACGACCATACATTGGAATTGCCAATGGGAGCACTTTGTCTTTCAAGCCAACTTCTTCGAGACTTTTCCATCCTCTATGGCTAAGCGCCATATTGATTGAACGGCCACCTTCATCATAAGGCTTGAGTCGCTTATCTGGTCGTTTGTCATAAATCGACACGTCCAAACCTTGGCGACGGAGATATATTGCCATCAAAGAACCTATTAAGCCGGCTCCAAGAATCGTGATTTCATTTTTTTTCATTCGGATAGATTTATCCCTGCTTTCTTTTAAGCGAATTTTTCCAAAGATTGTTCCAAAATCTGAGCAAAGCGGAAAACATCCAAGAAGCTGTTGTAGAGCGGAGTAGGTGCAAGTCGAATCACATTTGGGTTTCTCCAATCGCCCACTACGCCATGTTTATAAAACTCATCAAAGACAGCTTTTCCACCCCGATGAATCAGCAAAGATAACTGACAGCCTCTTTCTGAAGGATTTTCCGGGGTAATAATTTCCAAAACCCCTGATTTTCCGCTGATTTGGTGGATTAGATATTCCAAATAGCCAGTTAGTTTTTCACTTTTTGAGCGCAGATTGGTTATTCCTGCCTCCTGAAAAATATCCAAAGATGCCTGATGCGCTGCAAGAGCAAGAATATTAGAGTTTGCCAATTGCCATCCATCAGCTCCATGCATGGGAATAAATCCTTTTTCCATCAGAAAGCGCTGCTGCTCATCGTGCCCCCACCATCCGGCAAATCGAGGTATGTCTGATCGATCGGCATACTTTTCATGGACAAAAATCCCAGAGACATTTCCAGGCCCGGAATTCATGTATTTGTAGCTGCACCAAGTCGCAAAGTCAACTTCCCAATCGTTGAGATTTAAGGGGGCGTTTCCCGCTGCATGTGCTAAATCAAAACCTGCCACCGCACCGACTTCATGCGCCGCTGCTGTGATGGCTTTCATGTCAAACAATTGACCGGTGTAATATTGCAAACCTGCCATGTTGATCATAGCCAACGCATCGCCTTGCTGCCGAATCACAGAAAGTATGTCCTCTGTCCGCAGGGTATGTTCGCCTTGACGAGGTTTCAATTCAACAATCACATCCTCAGGTTTCAATCCGTGCCATTTCACCTGCGATTCCAGCATATATTGATCAGAAGGGAAAGCTCCTGCCTCAATGATAATCTTGTACCGATCTTTGGTAGGTCTGTAAAATGACACCATTAACAAGTGAAGGTTGACCGACAGGTTGTTCATCGCTACTACCTCATGCGTATGTGCACCCAGGATTTCTGCCAAAGCCGGCTTGGATTTTTGACGCACGTACATCCAGGCATCTTCTCCTTCAAAATGCCCATCGACAGCTAGCTCAGACCAATTGGAAAGCTCTTTATCCAAATAGGATTTTACAGCTTTTGGCTGAAGTCCAAGAGAATTCCCACAAAAATAGATGGCCTCTTTCCCATTTACTTTAGGAAAAAGAAATCGGTTACGGAAGCTCTCCAAAGGATCATTTTGATCCATCATTTGAGCGAAAGCTTCAGAATATTCGTAGTTCATTTGGCTAGATTAAAGGATTGCAAGATTGAAAAATTTCAAAATTGTCTTCGGGTAAGTTATTGGAATAGCTAAGGCTTTGAATTCTATTGTCTTCGCAAATCGTAATTCAAAAATCTCATATTCCCTAACTCTATTTCTCCATTACTGTTCCACAAGTTTTGCAGGTATGATTTTCAGGAGTATTCCAAAACCGATTCATTATTGGCGGAAGTTGGGTCACGATATCGGTAAGTTCCACATATTCTTCATGCAGAAGTGTTCCGCAGTTTTCACAATGCCAAATAAACCCATCCTTTTCTCCATCTCTTCGATACCGCTCGATGACCAAGCCAATGGTATTGGCCGGACGGCGTGGAGAATGTGGTACTTTCGCTGGCAAGAGAAAAATCTCACCTTCTTTAATTTCGATATCTTTTGGTTTTCCATCCTCGATAATTTTGAGAACGATATCTCCTTCCAATTGGTAAAAAAACTCTTCTCCCTCATCATAGTGATAGTCTTTTCGGGAATTTGGTCCACCGACTACCATGACAATAAAATCATCATTCCCCTTAAAAACCTGCTGGTTACCCACAGGAGGTTTGAGAAGGTGACGGTTTTCATCAATCCATTTTTTGAAATTAAAAGGTTTTGAAATGGCCATAAGAGCTACGCTTTTTGAAAATCACTTATTCGAATCAGTCTTAAAAGTATTAAAAAACACGCGTTTTTTTGGCTTACTTTGTTCAAAAGCCCAAAATCCATGCGTTTGCCTATTATTGATATGCACTGCGACTTGCTATCTTATCTCTGCAGTGTTCCCAGTGCCAACCCTTATTCCAAAGATGAAATTCCTTGCGCTATTCCCTGGCTGATTTCAGGGGGAGT
>JAHEBE010000419.1 GCA_024642365.1 Algoriphagus sp. | reverse complement strand
GGATTGGCAGCTCATGTTCACTTATTGCATGCAGGAGAGTCATGCCCTCTATGTGGTTCGCTCGAGCATCCAAACCCGATCCAATCCGAACTAGAATCCCGGGAACTTCAAGCAATTAATCACCAGATCGAATCTGTAAAGAAAGATCAGGAACTAATTTCAAGTCTGACTCAAAAGCAACAAGAACTTGACATCCGGAAAGAAAACCAACAAAAAAACAGAGTGGAAAAGAGTCAGGAACTGGAGCAAATTCTAAAATCCAGCTCCAGTCTTGTTAATAAACTTGAATCCCTTCGCCTGGCTGATCAATCAAAATTAGCCGAACGAATCAGTGAAATGGATCAGGCTGCACAGCTCAAATCCAAGCTGGACCAGGAACTCAAAACTTTACGACAAAGGTGGGAGACTGAGCGTGGTCAAATTGAGGTGCTTGAAAAATCCTTTAACCAAGCAAACCTTTCATTTCAGTCCAAACAAACGGCGATTAACACTAAAAAAGAGGAAATCAAAGATCCGACTTTTTGTAAGCCATTTTTTCAGAAAGAACTGGAAATCATCTTGGGAACTATCCAGAGTGTTGAAAATGACATCCAAAAAGCCATCGAGCTTCTTGATGGCAAACAAAAACACCTACGCGAAAAGCGAGCGGAACAAAGCACCAATCTGGCTGATCATAAGAATTTCGAAATTCGAAAACGTGAGCTAAACGGAAAACTGGATGAATTAACCAGCACTTTCTCCAACCTAAAAGCCCAGTATAATTTTCAAGATGAGGAAGCTCTAATCCGACTTTTTGAACATTCGATCGATGCAGAGAAAGTTGATTTGGAGATTCGTCAGTTTGATCAAAAATTAGCAACTGTGATCAGTAGGGTTCAAGAGTTGGAGAATGAGCAGGGGGTTTCGGATTTTGATTCAGCAAGTTTTTCGGAAATAAAAGTCGATTTCCAGAATCAAAAATCACAACATGAAGCATTGCAGCAGGAGATGATTTTGCTTCAGCAAGCTATCAAAGAAACAACAAGTAAGTTGGCTGAGAAAGCGCTATTGGAGCAGACGCTTGCCAAATTAGAAATTCGCGAAACGAATCTCAAAGAACTGGAGCGCTTATTCAAAGGCAGTGGCTTTGTCAAATATGTCAGCTCAATCTACCTTCAGGAGCTTTGCAATACTGCCAATACTCGTTTCACCAAGTTGAGCAAAAATAGTCTCAGCCTGGAAATTGATTCAGACAATACCTTCTGGGTGATTGACTACCTGAATGGAGGAAAACGAAGACTACTCAAAACGCTCTCCGGAGGGCAAACTTTCCAAGCTTCCCTTTGCTTGGCATTGGCACTTGCAGAAAAAGTAAAATCATTGAATCAAGCAGATCAAAGCTTTTTCTTCTTGGATGAGGGTTTTGGGGCCTTGGACCGCAACTCGCTACGAGTGGTTTTTGAAACGCTAAAATCGCTTCGTCATGAAAATAGGATTGTAGGAATCATCAGTCACGTCGAAGAGTTGCAGCAAGAAATTGGTGTTTATGCCCAGATCGAATTAGATCCTGAAAAAGGCTCGCAAGTGAGTTATTCCTATTAAAATTTCTGTGCGGGAATATCAAATTTCCGAAGCTGTCTCTTTTTCCAATGATCAAAAAATAAAAAGCCCTGACAATTGTCAGGGCTTTTTGAAATTAGAAAACCTTATGATAAAATATTGTTGTTGACCCACTCTACTTCTTCCTGCCGAATACTGTGCGAGGGATCATCAAAAAACAGCGTTTTCACTTCCGCTCCTAATTGAACTAGCAAGTCGGCAGAAAGTTTTATTCTTTCTAAAGGAACATGAAAATCTTGCTTGCTACTTCCAATGAAAATCGGAGTTCCTTCAAAATTTCCGCTGTATTTTTCTTTTCTCAAAGCTGCGCCAACAAGCCCTCCTGTAAATGCAATGACTCCTCCATAGCGCTTGGCATGAAGCGCTGAAAATTCCAGCGAAAGACAAGCTCCCTGTGAAAATCCAATGAAATAAAGCTGTTCAGATTGGAATCCTTTGGTATATAACCCATCGACAAGTTCCTCCAATTGATTAATTGCATTGGAATAAGCAGGTTCGTTACTGTTATCCGGAGCCATAAAACTATAGGGATACCAAGAGTTACCTGGTGCTTCTGGAGCCAATAAGGCAAACTCGTCTAACTTCAAGTAATCTTTCAATCCAAGAATGGAAGAGGCATTCGCACCACGCCCATGAATGAGTATGGCTACTTTTTTTGCTTGGTCGAGTGGCAATCCTGCGCTTCTGATATTAGACATAATTTTTTGGATTAAGACTTACGGGTGTCAAACCTGCCTCGATTTGTTTTCGGCTTGGCTCTGCCCAATCAGGTAGTTTTATCAACTCACCTAAGTTCGCTTCCTCTTCATCAATTGCAAACCCGGGCTCATCCGTGGCTACTTCAAATAAAACTCCCCCTGGTTCCCGAAAATAAATGGAGGTAAAGTAATTTCTATCCTTTACTTCCGTGACTTGGTAGCCATTGTCCCATAAAAGCTGCTGCACTTGTAGTTGCGAGCTTGCATTTGCAGTTCGAAAA
>JAHEBE010000418.1 GCA_024642365.1 Algoriphagus sp. | reverse complement strand
CAACGATCATTTATGGCGCGTCCTATGATCGGCTTGATTCCTGGTGAGAATTCACTGGTGAATAATATCGTCTTTATGGATGATGTATCGGATGATTATTCTCCAAAAGACAGGTCTCTTTTATCAGTGACTGTTTTGGAGCATTCCTATTCGGAAGAAAAGTTAATCAAAGCTATTCAAGCTGAATTGGAACGAATATCTGGAGTCAAAAGAGAATTTTTTAAACACTTAAAAACCTACGAGATTCCATACGCATTGCCTTCTTTAGATGATGTGAAGCATACAGTAGCGTTTACAGAGACCAAATTGACAGATCAGGTATTTTTGGCCGGTGACTATTTGTTGAATGGCTCGATCAACGCGGCGATGACTTCAGGAAGACTAGCTGCTGAGGCTGTAATCCGGAGCCTTGGTCCAACTTTTTAAGTTTAGAAAGCATCGCATTAGAGGATATCTATGCCTTGACTGATCGAAAAATAAACCCTTGAGAATGAAATTAATTCAAAGGCACATCCCCCACTATATATTGTAGGCCATCCAAATAGAAGCGTAATAGTCGTGGGTTATCAAAGCTCTGCGCATTGTGCGATGGCGAAATGTACATAACACGACCCTTTTCTTCAGATCTGATCCATGAGACGTAGGTTTTTCCTTCGGTCAATTCTTGGCCTTTTCGCTGTCCTTCGATTTCAGCATTGTTGAAATAGAGCAAGGGTGTGAAATCAAGATTGACGTAGGCATTTTTATAAAAATACGGCTCATCCACATGGCTAAACCCTTCTACAGGAAAAGCTTGAACGAGTGGATGTGCTGAGTCTGCTAGTCTCACTTGGAATCTTTGCTGCTTGGGATGGTAATCAAAACTTCCACCAACTACCCGGCTGAATTCAGGTGAATTATTTTGAGTGGTAATGGCGCCATGAATTAAAAGCAATCCACCACCATTCTGGACATAGCTGATCAGATTGGCTTCCAGTTCCATGGCTTTCTTCATCAATACTGCTGAGTCAACACCCGCAGTTTCCTTGAGTACATCCCAAAACAAATTTCGGTGATCTGCTATGGAACAAGTGTTATTGAGAACCACTCCATCAAATTGCGCTAAATTTTCAGATTCAAACCAGGCTATGTCTTTACTTCCCACTACTTCAAAAGCCTCGGACTTCTCGGAAATTATTTTTATCATTTCTTCGGTATGAGGAATGACCCAGTGATTGAAGCCGGTATGGAGTGAAAAGACAAGGATTTTTTTCTTTTTCTCAAATTCAAAAGAGGTTTCTTCCGGAGCTAGAGATTGGATTTTTCCTCTCCAAGTGTCATTCAGATCCACTTCCTCCAGACTTTGAGCTTTAGCAAAAGTGACAAATGAAAAGAAAACGATTGCGTAGAAAATAAAAGGCTTCATTGGCTTTGATTGTTGAATGGGCGATGATCTTTTTGGAAATTCAATATCTTTAAAGAATACACCCAATAACCTGAATTTTCTATGTTTCGCAAAACATATTGCTCTCTACTCACGATTTTCCTGCTAGTATCTACGGAATCGTTCGCACAAACAGCCAGTTTAAGCCAAAATGAAAATGGGGTTGATTTTAAGTTGGGAGACCGCGTGGTACTTACTTACCAAACTGCAATGGCAAAAGTACCCGAAGGGGTAAATAAAGCTTACGAAAAATCAGGATTTATTCATCCGATTAGCACCAGCTCAGGACAGGTTTTGAGTCGAATTCAACCTAAAGATCACTACCATCATTATGGGATCTGGGGACCTTGGACCCGTGCTACCATTGGAGGTCGAGAAGTCGATTTCTGGAATTTGGCAGATGGAAAAGGGCGAGTCGATTTCGGGGAAATTTTGTCGATGAAAGAAGCTGGAGGCGCAGCTGAATTAAATGTTAGGCAAAATCACTTTGACCTTACCGCTCCCGAATCTGAGCGATTAGCGATCAAAGAAGACTTGCGAATCAAAGTAAAACCTGCAGATAAGGGCCGCTACAGTGTAGATTATACTTCAACAATTTCTACACCGCTTGTTGGAGGAATTTTGTTGGATGATTATCGCTATGGTGGAGGAATTGGATTTCGTGCGACAGAAGTCTGGGGGGATGCAAATAGTAGTATTCTCACTTCAGCTGGCCATGATCGAAAAAGTGCAGATGGGACAGAAGCGAGATGGGTAATTGTCCAGGGAGATTCCAAATCCCAAGAAGGAAAAAGTGGAATCCTGTTTTTAAGTCATAATACCAACAAATCGCATCCAGAGCCTTTACGAGTTTGGCCTGAAGGTCAATACCAAGGTCTTGGAAATGTTTTTATTGAGTTTTGCCCGATTCGTCATGAATCTTGGGCGCTACAGCAGGACCAAAATTATACCCTAAAATACCGAATGATTGTCTTTGATGGCTTGCTAAGTGCTGAAGAAGCAGAGGCATATTGGAAAGCATTTGTGAAGTAGTCGGAAGCAAGAAGGTTGGAGGTTGGGAGACTGAAGACAGGAGACAGAAGACCTGACTTGAGGTCTCATTTATATTGAATAAAAAATCAGGGAGAACACATTACCCAAACGACCATGAAACGAAGAA
>JAHEBE010000101.1 GCA_024642365.1 Algoriphagus sp. | reverse complement strand
AGTGCCACGACCAAATTAAGAGTGCTTGCAAGTGAAAACGGAGGAGAATCGTATCAGGAGGTTTGGTCTGCTACAGGAGCTGCACTTTCTACAGTTTCTGTTGGGCAAGCAAATCCAACCAGCCCAAATGATTATGTAAGAAAATACATCAATCTATCTGATTTTGCTGGACCTGGAAAGAAAGAAGTAAGATTAGCATTTGTCTTAGAAGGAGGAAAAACAACTGATTCACCTTTGTATGTCGATAATATCGAATTTTTCTTGAGTGCAAATCCAGACCCTGTGATTCCAGCAGAAGGAATGACGATTTTGTACCCAAATCCAGCTACAGACATTTTCAACATCGCTTTCAATTTACCTCGATTAGAAACAGTTACAATTCAAATTATTTCTAGTGCTGGTGCAGTAGTTCAGGAGATCGATTATCCTAATACATTAAACCAAACCTATTCATTCAGTACCCAATTGTTTTCAAAAGGGGTATTCATTATTAAAATCACCAGTAACTCCGTCAGGGAAACCCGAAGGTTGATTATTAATTAATCCAAAATAAGCCGAAGAAAAACACTTCGGCTTATTTTTTGAGTTCTCTATAATCAGGAATTGGGAAACTCTACGTTGGTAGGATTTAAATTACCCCTTATCTTTAGCTTAATTATAGTTTATAAGTTTATACTCGAGAGCTTTGAAAAAAATATTCATTACCATTCTCATTATTTCAGGAATATCGCTTTTTCTAGGATATCTATTTTTGAAAATCTACTTACCACTTTATACCAATCACGGGGAAACAGTATCTGTGCCTGATCTTTCTGGTTACACATTTGAAGAAGGGGTGGAAATTTTAGAAAACTCTGGATTACAATACCAAGTATCCGTCGATTCTAGTTTTAGTAGCGAGGAGAAGCCCTTAGCTATTTTAAAGCAAATTCCAGAGGCATCAAGTCAAGTAAAAAGCGGAAGAAGAGTTTACCTGACATTGAATGCTCGAAATGCACCAATGCTCAAGATGCCTAATCTGATCAATAATCCTTTAAAAAATGCGCAAGAGATCTTGGCAAATATGGGACTCGAACGTGGTGAGATTGTTTATATTCCAGACATTGGAATCAATGTAGTTTTGGGTCAAAGGTATCAAGGCGTAGAGATAAAAGAAGGAGCAGAAATCCCAAAAGGATCGAGAATTGACCTCTATGTGGGAGATGGTTTGGGAAATCAAATTCTACTTGTTCCAAGCTTGGTAGGGATGGATGAAATAGATGCGGAATTTTTAATCCTAGGGTCAAGCCTTAGGATTGGTGAAAAATACATAATGGCTAATGATTCAGTGGCTCCTGGCAAAGTATTTCGTCAATCTCCAGCGGCTGGAATGCAAGTAAAAACAGGAGAACCGATAGAAATTTGGATATCGAAGTCAAACTAAGCTCGTGAGAAATAAATTTCACATTATCCGTTTGGTAGGGTTATTTCTAACCTTTGCAACTGTTTCAGTTGCCCAGGCGCAATTTGTGGAATTTGCCCCCATCCCAAATCAAGCGATTAAAAAAAATTCCCTAAACCCTTCAAATGCGCGGACGACTTCAGTCAATGCATTGCCTTTTTGGGATGACTTTTCTGAAGGATTGGACACTTTGAAATGGGATTTCTCTGGAACTACCTATACTGAAACGATCGGAATCAATGCTCCAAGTATTGGAATGGTTCTATTTGATGGAGTGGATAGCAATGGCACTCCTTATTCGCAGCAGCGCACTGAACAAGGTAATGCAGATCAAATCACATCAAAACCTTTTAACCTTTCCACAATTCCAGGATCAAAATCAAACTCACTTTATTTAAGTTTTTTTTGGCAAATGGGCGGAAGAGGTGAATTGCCTGATGAAAACGATCAATTAATTTTGGAGTTTTTTAATGCAGACAGCACTTGGACTACGGTTTGGAATCAATCTGGCGGAAATCAATTAGATCGTGAAAAATTCCAGGAGGTGGTAATTCAAGTCACTCCAAAGTTTCAACATTCAAATTTCAAGTTTAGATTTTATACCAAAGGGCGGCTTTCAGGTCCCTTTGATAGCTGGCTAGTTGATTATATCTTCTTAAATACAAATAGAACTAGTACAGATAGAAATTTCAGAGACCGAAGTTTAACAAAACTAAACAGACTTAGATATGGGGATTTTGGGGCCTACCCACGTGAACTTTTAGAAGCCAGCAATCAAAAATGGTCTACCATATCTAATGAATTTCTAAACCTTGAGAATAGATTTCGTGCCATGGAATATAGTATTTCATTGCGTGACACAGCATCCCAAACCATTCTGCCAATTAACGAGAACACACCATTCAACCCGGTGCCAAACGCCAATGAACGGAGATCATTTGCGAGTAGAGCGATTGGCGATCTTCCTGTTCCCAAATCGAACACCGAAATAGAAATAAGTTCTTCATTAAAAAGTGGTGATGGTTTATTCTTTGAAATAAACGGTGCGGATACAGTTCGATATACCTCCGTGGATTTTCGAGTTAATGACAAAGTAAAAACTCATTTTCCTTTGCAAGACTTTTTTGCCTATGACAATGGATCTGCAGATTATGCCGCTGGTATCAATCAGCGCGCTGGATATTTAGCAGTAGAATACACTACTCCTAAGGAAGTTTACTTAAAAGGGATTTCTATCAATTTTACCAACCCTAAACAAGCAAATCAGGCAATAGACATTGTGGTTTGGAAAGAACTAGATGCAACTCCAATATTTAGAAAAGAGAGTTTAATCCCTGTAAAAGAAGCAAATGACGAATTTTTATATTTTTCATTGGATACGAATATCAAAGTGAATGGACCATTTTACATCGGATTTGCACAGTTTACCAATGATTTTATTTACGTAGGATTGGATAAGACAAATGATTTTGGTAAAAAAATATTCTACAATGTAGTAGGTGCTTGGGCGCAAAATGAAGACGTGAAAGGGTCCTTAATGATTCGGCCTCATGTAAGCCTTGCCGCTCCTTTTGCACAAAGTGAAATACCAGGTGAGAATTTAAGAATCTACCCCAATCCGGTTGAAAACTTTTTGAATGTAGAAGGCAAATTTGAGCAAGTTCGTGTGTTTGATTCTTTCGGAAGAGAGATATTTTTGGAACGAGAGCTCACATCCAAAGGAGAAATTGTTAATTTTAAAGGACAACGTTCAGGAATTTATGTCCTCAATGTCACCAATGAAAATGGAATTGAATCATTTAGAATACTAGTTAAATAATCATATGGAAGATATCACAGTACAAGACCTGAAGAAACGATTAGACAACAAGGATAACTTTTTATTCTTGGACGTCCGCGAAGATTGGGAATATGAAGAAGACAATTTAGGAGCTAAAAACATCCCGCTTGGTGAGTTGCCAAATCGGCTAGATGAGTTGGAGGATTATAAAAACTCTGAAATCATCGTTCATTGCAGATCAGGTGCTCGCAGCGCTAATGCTAAGAATTTCTTGACTTCAAAAGGATTTACGAAAGTCAGAAATACCTTAGGTGGTATTATGGCGTATCGTAATATGTGATTTATCAGCCCGATTAATCAAAAATAAAGGGCCTTGGTGAAAAGCAAAGCACAAAAATAAGAATGGCGAGCCAACCAATGGCTTGCCTTTTTTTATCCAAATTTCGAAATCCGGAAACTTCCGGATGAATCACTCCCATCACCCGCCCTAATAAAAAGCTGTAAAACAACCATCCTTGGTAACCATCCCATTCTGGTTTGAAATAAACCAAAACATATTGGAATGCCGCAATCGATAGAATCAAAGCCAATCGGGATTGGATTCCAAGTTTAGCTTTTGAATAACAAATAAAAAGGAAACCTATATAAAGTGGGATTCGATAAACCAATTCCTCCATAGGAAAATAAGGACTGATCACTCCTACTCCAGCGTAAGTGATAAACAAGGAAAAAGCTGTTATTGAAATCTCTCTGTGACGCTTAGGGAAAAGCCCAAAGATCACATGTCCTCCATCCAATTGACCAATGGGGAGCAAATTGAGCGCTGTAAAAAACAATGCTAAATACCCTGCAAATAGAAAGGGGTAATGGATCATTTCAGAC
Organism: Algoriphagus sp.; assembly: GCA_024642365.1. GTDB lineage: Bacteria > Bacteroidota > Bacteroidia > Cytophagales > Cyclobacteriaceae > Algoriphagus. The sequence continues at coordinate 5,409 of JAHEBE010000101.1, read as the reverse complement.
ATTGCGGGAAGCCGGTCCGGATCTGCCAACAGATTTCCCATTAGCTCAAATAAGAGATTGTTCCCTAGCTCAAATTCAATTACATCTTCTCCATAGCCTTGGAAATTTGGATCAGCATACTCAGGATGAATCCCATAGATATAATTGGATTCAGGTAAAGTCAAAAAACCATATGCTAAAACAACCAATGCTACCACAAAACCTGCCAGAGGGCCAGCCACACCGATATCAAAAAACTTTTTCCTACTATTTATAAATCCTTTCATTTGGATCACCGCTCCAAAAGTACCGATAGATGGCGCTCCTATAAAACCCAGCCAACCTGGAATAAAGAAAGGAAGGGTACATTTCACCTTGTGATAAATTGAAGTAAAGAAATGCCCTAATTCATGAACCAAAAGTATCCCAATAAAAGGGATAGAGTATGCCATAGATTTCCAAAAAAACTCCCAGGTAAGAAAGTCATCCCCAGAGGCAAGAATTGACTTACCATACACCCACTCAGCACCAGCTAAAGTAGTAGCAATCAGCGTGACAAGGAATAATACACCATGTTTTAGGTACTCCTTTGGGCTATACATCTTTAAAAAAGTCAAAAATCACCTGAGGGTTAGTGACGTGTATAGCCTGAATTCCAAAATCACTCGCTCCTTTTACATTTGCGGCCAAATCATCAAAAAATATAACTCTATCAGCAGTAGTATGAAGGTCTTTTACAAGTTGTTCATAAATCTCCAGACTTGGTTTTGCCAATCCCATTTCATGACTTAAAAAAAGCCAATCAAACACCGGGTCAAAATTTTCAAGCCCATGATTTGCTTTTAAAATTTCATTTACCCCTTGAATATGAATAGCATTGGTATTACTCAAAACGCCGACCTGATAGGATTTTCGAAGTTTCTCCACTAATTCTAATCGTTCCTTAGGGATATTTCCTAAGAGGCTATTCCATAATGAATCCACTTTTTTATCTTCCCAATCTGCCTGAAAATAAGCTCTCACTTCATTTCTAAATTCACCAGAGTCTATCCTACCCTTCTCATATTCTTTATGAAAATCAGTGAGGTAAAATAAATCAACTTTTGAATGGATTGATTCGGGAAGTTCTTGTTTGATTTTAGAAATAGATCCCTGATAATCAATATCAACGATGACATTGCCAAGATCAAAAATTAAAAAGTCCGCGTCTAGCGTTTTTTTCATTCGGAATTAGGGTTGTGAATCTGCCTTCAAATATGTAACATTGCACCTCCAAAACCAAGGTTTCAAGCTATTAGAAGCTAAATCCTGAAGTTTTGAGTTGAGACTATAACTCTCCCGATAGATATCGAGACGGTTAGAGCAACTAAAACAAAGGGGCCTATAGCTCTCCCGATAGTTATCGGGACGGTTAGAGCAACTAAAACAAAGGGGCCTATAGCTCATTCGGTTAGAGCAACTGACTCATAATCAGTAGGTGCTTGGTTCGATTCCAAGTGGGCCCACAAACCCTCATGCAGCAATGTATTGAGGGTTTTTTGTTATACTAACTTCCACTCTAAATGGGCAACTGGCTCTCCCGATCCATCGGGACGGTAGGTGCTTGGTTCGTTCCGATAGCTATCGGAACCAAGTGGGCCCACAAGCCATCTTGAAAATTCAAGATGGCTTTTATTTTGACCAAAAATCTCTTCTTTTGGACCTACTCGGCTTTTAAAATGTCTGACGGATTGGCTTTGATCACTTTCCAAAGTTGTGATCCCACCGTAAGACCAATCACGAACAATAAGCCTAAAATGCTAAATCCTAATGGCAAAACTCCAACTCCGGAATGATATGCGAAAAAACTATTCAAGAATGCACTTACCAATACAATAGCCAAACCTCCCCCAACCAGGGCAGCAATTCCCCAACTGATCAGATACCTTTTAAAAAGTTTTCCTGATAAATCTCCTGTCTCTGCACCAAACACTTTTCTAACACAAAAATCCTTTATTCTGGAATTCATATTCAAAGAAACCAAACCATATAAACCCATAGCAGAAAGCAGCACAGCAAGTATTGCTGAAAAGAGCAGAATTTTTTGCACACCTCTCACATCACGTAAGGCCAATTCAAACACATTCTCTTGCAACTTCCCTTCAAAAAGTCCCTTTGGAAAAGATTCTCTCCAAGATTCTTTTACAAGTTCCATCGAACTCATTGCCGATCCTGAACTCATTTTCAAGGTTAGGAAACTATAGGAATTGTCATCAGTAGCTCTGATTACCGTAGGAATCATTGGCCGCTGGAAAAACTCCGTGTGAAAATCTTCCACCACTCCAACAACTTGGTAAGGCATAGAGTCCAAATAAACTTTCTCTTCAATTGGAAAAGTCAATCCTAAATCAGCCATGAATCTTTCGTTTACCAGAATATTTTCACTCAAATCTGTAGCACTAGCTTGATCCAAAAACCTACCATTCTTCAATCTCAAGCCTAACAATTCTGGATAATTTGCCTCGGCACGCAGTAAGTCGACTTCGACTTTCTGGTCTTGAAAAATCACTTCAGACTCATCCAACCAATTTCCAACATAATGGTGACTTCCACTTACCTCTTGAACTGATCCAACTGCCGAGAGTCGATCCACCAGCGTATTGTACCCTGTCGAATCGGGAATATTCACAATTATTTTATCTGTGTTATCATAGCCCCAATCACGATTTTCATTCAAATAATTGGTTTGGATAAAAGCAATACTCGCCACAATACTGATGATTGCTAGGGTAAATTGAAAAGTCAAAAGAATTGTTGTCAAAATGCTTTTACCACCCAATTTTTGGTTTCCTTTCAAAATAGCAACAGGCTTGAAACCTGATACAAATAGCGCAGGGTAAAATCCAGAGGCAAGGGTAATAAATCCCGCGAGCCCAATCAGAAACAACCAGATATATGGATCATTAAAAAAATCCATTTTTAGGCTTTTTGAAGCGATTTGATTGAAACCTGGAACCAAAATAAATACAGCTAATAAGCAGCCTACCAAAATCGCAAGACTACATACGATCATGTTTTCGCTCAAAAACTGAAGAATGAGCTGAGATCTCCTGCTTCCGATTACTTTACGAATACCGATTTCTTTTAGTCTCTTGCTTGCCATCAAAATTGAAATATTGATGTAATTGAAAACTGCCAAAATCAATACGAAAAGCCCTATGGCCCCAAGTAAAATCTGTGGCCCAATCCCCAAAAAATCTCGTACACCTTGTTTGATTTCACCAATTTTATAAACCAAATCAGTATAAGGCACCAGTTCCAAACGTAGGTAGGGCCGCTCAGGATTGATCTGATTTTGACTTTCTCGAATCTTTTCAAATCCTCCTTGAAGTTCTCCAAGACTAGTGTTTTGATCTAATTGAATAAATGTCCAAACCCCTGAATCCCAAGATTCTTTCAATGAAACAGCCGGATTTATTTCCTCGATGTTTGAAAAATTCACCAACATATCAAAGTTGAACATATCCAAGTCATTTAATTTTTCAAGGACGCCTCCTACCTTGTAAAATCCCTCTTCCCCATTTCTCACTAGGGTAATTTCTTGTCCAATTGGATGGGTTTCACCAAATAATTTCTCTGACAGCTCATAAGTCAAAATCACTTGATTTGGCTCATTCAATGCTTCTGGGTAACCATGGTGCATTTTGTAAGAAAACATATCCATGTAATCTGGATCTACATAAATCACGCGTTGATTGTAGCTTTCATTTTGATAGACCAAAATTGGAAAGCCATTTTTGATTCGAGTATGTGCTTTTATTTCCGGGAACTCCCCCTGAAGCAATTCCGAAATAGGCTCAGCCACTGTTCCATAGGTCACTTTGCCATCGGCTTCTTCTACAGTGTAGGTCAATTGATAGATTTCATTTTTATTGGGTTGAAGCATTCCTTTCATCCAGATTCCTTCGATGAATAAGTAAGCTACGAGGCAACAAGCAATCGCACAGGCAAGTCCAAACACGGAAATAAATGTGGTTGATTTTTGCTTTAGGAGGTTTCTCCATCCGATTTTGAGATAGTTTTTAAACATGGCAGTAGTTGTTGAGCTGTAATAGTTGGTCTTAGTTCGTTTGATATTACTCCATCGGAAAAAGCTGAGCACATGAATCCAAAATCTAAACTTGGCAAAGGATAACCCTTTCTCTTCTAGGTTCATGTAAAAAATCTCATAGGCATCACCTTGGATTTGCTCTAGTTTTTTTGGATTACAATAAAATTCCAAAAATCGATCAGCCCATTTCGGTGGAGTATGGTGTCGCTTAGTTTCCATAGGAAAAATCTAAAGCAAGCGGTGGAATCTGGTCATATAGCTTATTCCTAAGGCTTCTTATTTCTGTAATTGCTGTACGACCATGCGCAGAGATGTTAAATAACCGCTTTCTTCTTCCTCCCCGCTCCTCGGTTGCTCCTCCCATTTTTGATTCTAAAAAGCCCTTTTCTTCCAAGCGATTCAGCACGGTATGAATTGCACTAATATTGACTTTTCGACCAGTTTGGTTTTTAATTTCTTCCAAAACTGAAACGCCATAGGCTTCTTTTCCTAAAACACCTACAGTCAGCAAAATCAACTCTTCTAATTCTCCCAAGTGATATCCTTTCATATTGAAATTATTTAATCTACAAATATGAATGTAATGTATTTCATACCTATTTGTAAAACAAATAAAAGTGATCAAATGAGGTGATTTTGGGATGAATAATTAGTTAAATTACAAATTGAACCTATGAGCCATGACCAACTATACCATCCTAGGGGCAAATGGAAATATCGCCCAAGAAATCTCCAAAGCGCTCCATTCCCCTTCCACTCTAATCCGCCAGTTTAGTCGAAACCCAAAAAAAGTGAATGAATCTGATCAGCTGGTATCAGGAAATCTCTTGAATCCGGATGATGTATCGAATGCCGTAGCGGGTAGCCAAGTGGTTTTTTTACTTGCCGGTTTACCCTATTCCAAAGAAGTTTGGAAGCGAGATTGGCCCATAGTCATGCGAAATACACTCGATGCCTGTATTACCCATCAAGCCAAATTGGTCTTTTTTGACAATATGTATGCCTTTGATCCGAAGGAAGTAGGCCATCTGACTGAAGAAAGTACGATGGCTCCGAAAAGTGAAAAAGGAAAAGTAAGAAAGCAAATTTTGGAAATGCTTTGGAAAGATGTTAAAGCTGGCAAACTCACTGCATTGGTAGCAAGGGCAGCAGATTTTTATGGTCCTGGGGCATCAAACAGCTTCCTGAATGAACTGGTCATCGAAAAAATGAAGGCTGGGAAAAGTCCCCAATGGCTTTATTCAGGAGACAAAAAACATTCCTTCACTTATATCCCAGATGCAGGAAAAGCAACTGCTTTCCTTGCGCAACAGGAAGATTCCTGGAATCAAAGCTGGAAT
>JAHEBE010000417.1 GCA_024642365.1 Algoriphagus sp. | reverse complement strand
GCTTTTGCCCGAATGGGGGCTGTAGTTTTTGCCTACGATATGATAGGGTATGGTGATTCCAAGCAAGTGGAGCATAAAATGCCTATTGCATTGACCATACAAACTTACAATTCTCAACGAGTAATCGATTACCTGATTTCTCGCCCTGATGTGGATCCTGAGCGTATTGGAGTTACTGGGGAATCCGGTGGAGGAACTCAAACCATTCTTATTACCGCGATAGATCCAAGAATCAAGGTCTCAGCGCCTGTGGTCATGGTGTCAGCTTACTTCTTTGGAGGTTGTGAATGTGAAAGCGGGATGCCTATTCATAAGAGTCAAAATCACCAAACCAATAATGTGGAAATAGCAGCCTTAGCGGCCCCAAGACCACTCCTGCTAGTCTCGGATGGGGGCGATTGGACCAAGAACACCCCTCGGGTAGAGTTCCCATATATTCAAAAGGTTTATGGAAGTTTTGGTGCGATAAGTAAAGCAGACAATGTCCATCTTCCTGGAGAACGTCATGATTATGGAAAAAATAAAAGGGCTGCAGTTTATAATTTTCTAGGGAATTACTTGGAGCTTAGCCCAGGAAGAATTCCATACCGGGATGGGTTTGACGAAAGTTTTGTGACGTTGCTTTCAGCGGAGGAGCTGACAGTTTTTAACGCTCAAAACCCTATTCCTGCTTATGCATTGAAAGGGGACGCCGCTGTCATGAGGTATTTGGATTTGAAATGAAAAAAGGATTTTATCCCTTCAATTTGAATTAGGCAAACAAGGAATTCCTGAGGAGGAACCGAATGGAGGTTTAATTCGATAGTTCCTGACCTCCATTTGCCAGTCGATATTCTCCCGCTGGTCCTTCGCCGTGTAGCGTACCTGATCCCAAAACGTAGATTGTGGGTCGGAAAATCGAGGGTCATTTGTCTTCTCCATCCATGCTAAAAGTTGTGTTCTAAGCTGATTTTTAATTGCTGAGAAGATCGGATTCGCCGCCAGATTATTGAGCTGATAGGGATCCTTTTTCACATCGTAGAGTTCTTCTTCTAGCCGTTGGCCAAAGCTTAATTGGAAAAAATCTGGTGTACTTGCTTTGGCTTTTCCCTCCATTTCCATAATCAGGAATTTGGTGATGGAATGATCCACATCACCATATTGCCCTACCGACTGATGTACGCTAGGATTTCCTGCGGGATTTCTCTCAGGCATAGGATTCCAAATGTAGAGGTAGTCATGATTTCGGATCGCTCGCATAGGGTAGGAGAGGTCGCCTTTTCGGACATTGGCGTGTCGCTCACGCTCCAGAAAAACTTGGGTTCTGCCTTGCTTTTCTCCTGCAAAAAGTGCCCAAAGCGATTGACCTGACATGGAGTTTTGAGTCCGTCCTGCCGCTTCCACAAAACTTGGAGCAAAGTCTACAAAATTCACAAAGTCATCGACTACTGTTCCAGACTTCACTTTCTCCGGCCATCGAATGACCAAAGGCATCCTTGTGCCGTAATCGTATAAATTGGCTTTTGCTCGCGGGAAAGGCATGCCGTTGTCGCTCGTCATCACGATGATCGTATTATCCAATTCTCCTAGTTCTTCAAGCATCGCAATCAATTGGCCTGATTCCCGATCAAAGCGCTCGATCTCAAAATAGTAATCCAAAATGTCATTTCTCACGCAGTCATTGTCAGGGAAAAAGCCTGGGACGATTACATCGTTAAGTTTCATCCCAGATTGGATTCCGGTATTTGGCACATATTCCCGATGAGGATCGGTGCTGCCAAACCAAAAAGTAAATGGGGCTCCATTTGGTCTTTCTTTCAAAAAAGCCTCAAAATCCGCATAGCTTTTTCCGGCAGGGTTAGCAGTGAATCCATTAGCCTGAAAATCACCAGGACCCCAGCCTTTGCGAGTAGATCCGCTGAAATAGCCTGCCTTTTCCAAGATCTGTACATAGGTGGGATTGGCATTTGGAAATTCAGACCAAAGATTTCCTCCATCACCATTTTGATGCGGATATCTTCCCAAAAGTACAGATGCTCTCGAAGGCGAACAGGAGGGCGAAGCCGTATAGGCATTCGTGAAAAGTGCTCCCTCAGCTGCCAAGCGATCAAAAGTTGGCGTTCGCACCACCCGATCTCCATAAACCCCTGCATGAGGAAATGACCAATCGTCGGCGATCAAGAAAAGGATATTGGGTTGCTTGGTTTGGGAAATCCCAGAAAAAGAAATAAAAAGTAAGGAAGCAAAAAGGATAATGTTTTTCATAAAGCGCTGATTCAAATTGAATTTAATGGCTTTGAATAGGGAATCCAAGTAAGCTGCAAATCCAAATGAATTTCATAGCCATGACTATTAAAAAGTGATGAAGTTTCTAATAAAAGAGTTCAGTTATTATTTAAAAATAAGCAAGTTATTTAGAGTTGATTCACCTCCACGTAGCAGATTCAGATCCACATTTTCCCCAATTCCTTTGACTTTTCCCTTCTCTGAAAACTGCCAGATCTGCCAATCTTCACTTTTTGGCTCCATGACCGGATTGTAATTAGCTACCCACAAAGGATAGTCTTCAAAGCCATGATCCGCTAAAACCTGATTATAGAAGGAATCTCCG
>JAHEBE010000416.1 GCA_024642365.1 Algoriphagus sp. | reverse complement strand
GGTCAAAGTAGGCTCATAATAGTGAAGCGGTTCTTTGGCATAGACCCAGGTATTCGATTTGTCAAGGGTAAGGATTCGTGGATTGGAGATCGTATCTGAAGGCTCTACAAACCCTCTTCCGGCCATATTAGACTGACCTGCCATCATGAAAATGTAGAGACTATCCTTACTCGGCAGCTTATCCACCACCTTTCTGATTTTTGGGAAATTCATCACCCAGGCCGAATCAGCTGAAATGGAGGAAATCTGACCATACACATTGGGAAATAAACCTAATCCGAAAATCATCCCCAGGGCAAGGTATGTTAAGTTGAGCCTGATATACTTTTTAATCCTTTTATTCACTTGCTGAGGTGTTTCAATTCTTTTTTTGCGAGTTACGGGTTATCTGCCTACACTTAAGTTTAAAGATAGACCCAATTCACTAGGATAAATACCTATTCCTTCCGGTTTTTTTGAAGAATCGCAAATCCTTTTCCTTCAATCTATTAGCAGTTCGGGGAGAGAAAATAGTATAGCTTTAATTAGAGAAGGCAAGAGAATTTCGAATTCCTTGTTTTAAAGATAGTACCTACCTACATCCAATAATTCTACTCCCAAGGGAGGGTAAAAAAGGATTCCCAATCCATCCAAAGGCACAATTGAGAAAAATCCCGATTAAATCCATTTAAGAGATATTTAATTTTTATAAGGCTTTAAATGATTTTTTTTATTTTCTTACATATAAATCATCGTTAAAAATCTTCAATATGAAAAAGAACAACTTTTTATTTACGTTACTTATCCTCATGTTTTTGGGGTCAACTTCAGCTTTTAGTCAGAGAGCAAAGGATATTACAATTGATTTTAAGATCAATGTTGAGGCTATTTTCAATGGAGAAAGCGTCGATGATAACTCTCAACTTTCAGATAATAATAATGGTAGAAGTAGTAATGGGAAAGCATCTGATTTCGAGTCTGAGGCCTATCCATCTAAATTCATCAATTGGGAAATTTTTGAAACGGGTCCAAATAGAGGAGATTATCAGGTTAAATTTTTAGACTTCCCTTGGTCTGGTGATGTGGAAGCATTTGCGCAGAATCCAATCCCAGGTGGTGGAAGAAAGGCTAAAGTAAAGATAGAGGACAATACACCCGATGGAAGTGTGAAATATACCATTCGCTTTGAAATCAAATCTGATGCAACTGGAGAGACTCGTACATTTGCACTTGACCCAAAGATCAGAATTACAACGGCCCCATAATCAGGTCTTTTTATTCACCAGTTCAATAAAATCCAGAGAGGTCCAAAGCGCCCAATTGCAAATTTTCAGTCGATTTGGGAGGAAATCGTAGAAAATATAAGATCGTTTCAATAATAAGACTTATTTAATTGTCCTAATTAGCTCACAGTTAAACTTGAAAAATCTAGTTTTCTTTTTCCTGTACTTTTCGATTTTTAATCTGGCCCTTGCACAGTCGGCAGAGGAATCAGGTCAGATTCGCTCCAAAGCGGATAGTATCAAGGAACTATACTATGCCAGTGGGGAAAAAAATCTAGACTATTTCAGCGGCTTCATGGAGTTTGAAGCTAATCCGGATAGTTTGTTGAAATATGGGGAAATCTATTTGGAAAAAGCCTTAAAGGGTTCTTTTGATAACCATATTTCCAGTGCCAATATTATGATTGGCTATTCTTACAAATTCAAAGGTGACTTATCTAAAGCTCTGGAATACTTTTTTGAATCGCTGAAGTACGCCCAAAAGTCTGGGTCAATGAAAGCTCAGGGCAGGTCATTCATTACAATCGCGGACACCTATTCTGCCAGTGAAAACAGTCAAAATGCGGCCATTTATTATCGGAAAGGTATTGAAATCCTAGAGCAGGAAAACGATTCTACTGCGCTAGGAACAGCCGTTTTCAATGCAGGGGATGAGTATTTGAAATTGGGAAAGCTTGACTCCGCCCTCCTCTTTGTCGAGAGGGCCCAACTAATCTTTGAAAAGATAAATTTTGAATTGGGGAAGGCCTATTGCCTTGGAAACCTCGGGATGATATTAGCGGAGTATGGTGATAAATTGACCTCTGAAAAACGTATAAATCAGGCGATTGAGCTTCTTGAAAAGTACGAGGAGTACTATCCTATATCCGACTATTTGAGCTATATGTCCAATATTTATTTGGAGAAAGGTGATCCAAAATCTGCCTTGGCTTACGCCCAAAGAAGTCTTGATCTCGCTGGAAAATATGGTTTGAAAGATCAGATAAGTGAAGCTAATCTCCTGCTTTCCGTCATCTATGAAAGTTTAAACAACTCCTCAAAAGCGCTGGAATTTTACAAAAAGCATATCCAATACCGGGATAGTGTGAAAAACATCCTAGCTGTACAGGAAATGGCCAATCTACGAACCGATTACGAAGTGTCTGAAAAACAGGCCGAAGTTGATCTTCTGGAAACCACTGCGACCATCGCTACTTTGAGGGCAAAACGGCAAACCATGGTACTCTACGGAGTTTTGGTGGTGCTTATACTTGTTGCCTTATTGGCGATAGGTACTTTTAGACGTTTCAAATTTGAAAAGGAGACCAAGAAAATTATCGAAGAAGAGAAAA
>JAHEBE010000100.1 GCA_024642365.1 Algoriphagus sp. | reverse complement strand
GATGCAAGTCACTTTGGTAAAACCTGCCCCTAAACTGAAAATCCTCTCACAAATTCCTAAGCTATTTACAGGAAAAATTGCGTCAGTTCCATTTGTGATGACTCATTCAGGAAATCAACTTTATGTGAAAAGCAGTAAGAAAATCCCTGTGCAAGCCGATGGTGAATGGATTGGTGAGGCCGAGGAAATCACCTTCCAACTGCTTCCAAAAGCTGTAAAAATCTTACTGTAATTAGGTATTAGTAAAAAATTCAGACCCTTACCAAGTTGGAAATAGGTTTGGTTTTTGGGATTAAGTCTCTTTCAGAATTGAGACGAAAAAGCTAACGAAGCTATCTTCTTCTATCGAAAGCCTAAGAAAAAATCCAAGGAATAGAAAATCAAGGCTTTGAAGCCGTGAACAAAAAATAACTAGATCTCAACTATCTCCTGATTGGGTTTGGCGTAGCCTAATCTACCTAGTTTTTCGCCTATATGATATTCATCAAGACCAGATACCGTCACAGTATCCAAGGCATTCAAATCCAAAGATCCGTCTCCACGAAGTCCCTTATCTTCCACAAAAATATGATCTATGCTTCCGATGACCAGAACAGTTTGATTGATTTTCAAGGTTTGCGTTTCCACAAGCGAGCAAGCCAGTTTCAAGGGGCTATGTTTCACAAAGGGCGCTTTGAAATCACTTAAATATTCTTCTGAAATACCAGTTTCCTCAAATTCAGAATTTTCCCAACGGGCAGAAGTCCAATGCGCTTCTTTGTAAAATTCGGAAGTCACATGATTGAGTGTAAAGACGCCAGTGGCTAAAATATTTTCAAGCGTATCTCGCTTGACAGTATGTGGGCGAAACAAAATCCCTACAAGTGGCGGACTAGCGCCGATGTGAAATACCTGAGAAAATGGGGCAAGATTGGTTTTTCCATCTGGGCTGATAGTGCCAATCAGGTTGAGGCTTTTGTAGCCAGCAAGGCAATTGATTAGATTCCTACGGAAGATCGAATCTGTCGCCAATAAAGATTCCTGATCGAAATGGGTAATCATTTAGCGATTGCTTCTTCGATTGAATCGCAATATTGAATATCCAAATGCTCAATAATATTTTCCGGATAGTTTTGGAGAATTTGAGCTTTGGCGATTTGCACCATTTTTTCAAACCATTTTTCAGCAGGAAGAATTTTTCGGTGCTTCGTGATTCCGTATTCCAGCATGTCTTTTTTCCAGTGGATAAAATACCATTCCATGGTCGGCTGGTGAAATGCTCTCAGTGAACGCTTGTCAAAAATGAATTTCTGATAATTTCCTGCTTTTACGATTTCTCCAATCCGAGCGAAGATCTCTTTAAAATCTTCTATTGGAATGTAGTCCACGAGAAGTTCGCAAATGATCATTTGGTTAGAAGGATTCACAAGCACTTTGGCATAATGTGCATCAAAGGCCAGCTCAAAATCCTGCAGTTCGGTATGATATTGGGTTTCGTTCATGACAAATGCGTTTTATTAAAAAACAGATTTATTTCTTGTGGAATTGGCGTTTAAGATGTCTTTCTTGATATCAGTAAGCCTATCTTCCAAATCGGAAGCATAATCAAGGGTAGTTCGAAGCATTTCTTGCTGAGATTGAATCTGTTCTTTCAACCTAGCCAATTCTCTATTTGCCTGAGAAACCTTCTGTTCGTATTCGGATTGAATGCGATCCTTCTCAAGCTGGGCTTTCCTTAATTCTTCCTTAAACATTAAGAATGATTCAGGTGGTGTCTTCATAGTCACATTTCGTTCATCTCGGGACAGTACCCATTGTATCTACCAATAAGTACCTCCATTTGTTTAAACAAATTATTTCAATGCGGACATTCCGCCGTCTACGTGAAGGATTTGACCTGTCATCCAAGCGGATTCTTGGGATAATAAATAGCTGGCCGAATTGGCCACATCATCTACTGTTCCGATTCTTCCCAGTGGATGCCTTTTGTCAGAGGCTTCTTTCCGCTCAGGAGTAGAAATCAATGCCGCAGCCAAGGGCGTTTCCGTCAAGGAAGGAGCTATGGCATTTACCCTGATTTTCGAAGGTGCCCATTCTGCAGCAAGAGATCGCGTCAATCCCTCTATCGCTCCTTTTGCAGAAGCAATGCCTGAATGAAAACCCATGCCTGTTTGAACGGCCACTGTACTAAATAAAACGACTGAAGCCTGATCTGATTTTTTTAAGCCTTTGAGGCAAGCTTGGAGTACGCGAACTGCACCAAAGAAATTCACTTCCATTTCTTCTTGGAAATCTGCAATGCTGATCCGATGAAATGGCTTCAGATTAATGGTACCCGGGCAATATACCAGCCCGTCAATAACCTCCGGTAAATCTGGAATCGCTTCAAACTCTTTTGAAGTATCCAATTGATTGGTCCCATTTCCACTTTTCGAATAGAGAAACAGGTTAGCTCCTTTGGCACGTAGTCCAATTGCCAAGGCTTCACCGATTCCTGAATTCCCTCCTATAATGACAATATTTTTATCTTTCATACTGACCTAAAAAGCTACTTTGAGTAGGTTTTGTTTTAAAAAAACCAAAAAAAAACCGGATAAAATATCCGGCTTTCAGTTGGTTTAGTTTTGTGATTTTTACTTTTTCAATTCGATGTATTTTAAGAACTCTAATCGAGTCTGCTCATCGTGTTGGAATTTTCCAGAGTAGAAAGAGGTCACGGTAGAACTGTTTGTATCCTGCACTCCTCTTGAGCTTACACACATGTGATAAGCATCCATGATCACGGCTACATCTTGCGTTCCTAATGCTTCTTTCAGTTCATTACCAATCTGCATGGTCAAACGCTCCTGCACTTGAGGTCGCTTCGAATAATACTGAACGATTCGATTTATTTTAGAGAGTCCGATTACATCTCCGTTGGAAATATAAGCGACATGCGCCTTCCCGTAAATCGGTACAAAGTGATGCTCGCAATGTGAATGGAAAGTGATATCCTTCTCCACTAGCATCTCATTGTATTTGTATTTGTTTTCGAAGAGTTTCGCTACTGGCTTGTTTTTCGGATTCAAGCCGCTGAAAACTTCCTTCACATACATCTTGGCTACTCGGTGAGGGGTACCTTTCAAGCTATCATCGCTCAAATCCAAGCCCATGATGTGCATGATCTCTTTGAAATGCTTTTCAATCAATTCGATCTTCAAGTCATCATCCATTTCGAATGCATCTTCCCGAAGCGGGGTTTCAAATGAAGTTCCTACATGCTCCTCACCCATTTCTTCGTAGGTGGAACTTGAGATTTTAATTCCCATTGTATTCAACAAAGTTTCTTTCTGTTTCATAAAGTCGAATCTTTAATTCGAATTTCCGATCAATTCTTTCTCTCAAAATATTCCAAATAACCACTGCAATATTCTCAGCGGTTGGGTTAAGTTGACTGAATTCATCGGTATCCAAGTTTAAATTTTTGTGGTCAAATTTATTTAAAACATGATCTTTAATCAGATCACTCAAGATTTTCATGTCGTAGACATAGCCTGTTTCGGGATCAATTTCCCCAATCAGCTCTACAAACAATTCGTAATTGTGTCCATGAAAGCTCGGATTATTACATTTCCCAAACACTGCTTGGTTTTTCTCTGCCGACCAAGCTGGATTGTTTAACCGATGAGCGGCATTGAAATGTTCTTTTCTAAATACGGATACTTTCATTGGAAGTTGAACCTTGATTCTGATATAATGTTTAATATTTTATAAAATTTATTAAACAAAATGTTTAACAAACTGCATTTCAACGCATTATTTTTTAGCAATATGAACCAAAGTTACAGAATAATAATTGGTGTATTGGGTACGTTTTATCATGCGTCCACTTGTCAAACCTTCTTCTGAGGTGGAAAGGTTCAAATCTTAAGCTTGTGGATTTATTGATTTAAATCAGAAAAACATTCCTGAGAATAGATTTTATGAATGAAATTCTGGACTTACCTTTGTGCTAATCACCCATTTATGAGAATAGTCGCCTTCTTTTTTTCCCTTTTTCTTTTATTAAGTAGCTTATCGCCAGCAAATCCTAACCCTGCTGATGGTGCTGTATTGAAAGAAAATATAGACCCAGCAGCTGAAATCTACGATTCACTGCATCAGGTGAACCAGAAATTGCCTTCCAAAGAAATCTTCGAATTAGCTTATAGCGGTTGGATCAAAATGGACGATGAGTTGAAATCTTCCATTCTTACGATTATTGATTTTAGTCTCCCTTCTACGGAGCGAAGACTCTGGATTATAGACTTGAACAACAAAGAAATTCTCTTGAATTCAGTCGTAGCTCATGGGAGAAATTCTGGTGAATTAATGGCAAGTAGGTTTTCAAATAAGCCCGAATCTTATCAAAGCAGTCTTGGATTCTACAAGACTGGCGAGACTTACTCAGGAAAGCATGGTTACTCCCTGCGCCTGGATGGTTTGGAAAAAGGGGTAAATGATCAAGCTCGAAATCGAGCCATCGTTATTCATGGAGCAGATTATGCCAATGAAGCATTTGCGAAAATAAATGGAAGATTAGGACGTAGCTTAGGCTGCCCAGCTTTGCCATCCGAACTTTCAGCAAAAGCGATTGATTTGATCAAGGACGGCTCGCTTCTTTTTGTGTTTGCCAGAGATGAAAATTACTTAGAGAGCTCTCAGCTTCTTCAGCCTTAATTTTTCAAAGCGGCGAGAACTTCCGCATCCCGTTCGTAAATATCCTGTCTGAAGTGCCCGTTTCCTTTGGAATCAGCCCAGAAAGTAAGGTATAAAATCACCACAGGGATTTTCCGATCCAATTTGACAATTTGCTCCTGGGTTTGATGCATCGCTGCATCAATTTTTACAGGATTCCAAGTTGGGTCACTTTTCAGCAGCAGTTCGGCAAATTTCGCCGGGTTTTCTATCCGGATACAACCATGACTCAGGGCCCGGTCTTCCTTTTCAAAAAGCGTCCGTGCGGGAGTATCGTGGATATAAACTGAATGTTTGTTCGGAAACATGAATTTCACCAAGCCTAAGGAATTACTACCACCAGGTTTCTGTCGCACCATATAAGGAAAGGATTTCGCGGACCAATTGATGGATTTCGGATCGACTACTTTTCCGGAATTAGTCACTACTTCCATGTTTTTTTGGCTGAGGTAGTTCGGATTTTTCCTTACCGAAGGCATGATTTCGTTTTTAGTAATGGAATAGGGAATATTCCAATAAGGGCTAAAAACAATGTAGCTCATCTCAGCTGTAAAAATGGGGGATTCGTGATATTGCTTTCCCACGATCACACGAGCTGAAAGTAAAGTATCAAGGTTCGAAAGGTAGTCTAAATGGTAATTGGCAATGTTCACCAGAATGAATTCGGCATTTTTCACCGTATCCGGAAGCCATCGCAATCGCTCCAAATTCACTGCGGCCTTGTCAATCAAATCTGAAGGTGAGGCATTCAGTGCTTGTCCAGTCATTCGACCCATTACACCATCTGGCTCCATTCCATTTCTTTTTTGGAAAGATTTCACTCCTTCCCACATGGTGGAATCATATAATTTTTCGCTCTGAACTTGATAATCTGTCAAGTATCCCCAGAATTTTAGTCTTTCACGCAGAATTGGTACCGCATTATTTTCATCACCAACCTTAACGCTTTTATCGAGTTTGATTTTTTTCCAGGAAAGCGTATCCGTTTTCCGACGGTTATCTAAAGCCCGAAGTACCTCTCTGCCCTTACGGTACATGATGAAGTCCGGATAGAGCTTTTCGAGTTGTCTTCGGATCTCTCCATTTTTATAGCCCGCATTCAAAAGCACATTGTAATCAGCCTTTTTTGCCTTGGAGGTTATCTCCCAATCAGATTTCAAGGACGCAGGATCAACCTTTCCAACCTCTAAATGACTTGCCAAATGAAAAAAGGAATCGCTAAGCATCAAGTCTAAATCTGCTACATCCCCAGGATTATTAGGCGTCCCACTTTTTTTATTTCCTTCGAAAGTGGAAAAAAACAGTTCAATCAATTCAATATTGTAATCGCTAGGATTCAACCCATCAAACTTTGATTGGTAAATCTCAAAGCGCATCTCATAGGCCAACTCGGTCAAAACACCATTCTTAGACCATACTTCCTCAAAATTTCGATTGACGTAAAAGCGGTGAATCTCGTCATTGCTATTGAGCGAAGTCCCTCTGATTTCAATCTTTTTTCCGGGCTGATCGGATTCCAATCGGATTCTGATCTGATCGGTTATTTGAGTTGAAAAGCCACTCACTACTACAAAAAGTAAGAGCAAATGAAATGCAAGCGATTTTTTAAGCATTGCTATTGAATTTGAAAGTCTTGGTAATTTCTGCCTAAGGTCCAGGCAGCTTTGAGCATTTCCAAAAAGTCACCCATTCGATGCAGTGGGATTAAATTTGGTCCATCACTCAATGCTTTGGATGGCTCAGGATGGGTCTCGATGAAAAACCCATCGATCCCGGTGGCAGCAGCAGCACGAGCTAAAATAGGTGCAAATTCCCGCTGTCCTCCACTCGATCCACCTTGTCCACCTGGCTGCTGCACAGAGTGTGTGATGTCAAAAACCACGGGTGCAAACTGCCGCATGATCGGCAATCCACGCATATCTACTACTAGATTGTGGTAACCTAATGAAAATCCTCGCTCGGTAAGGCAGACATTTTCGTTTCCAGTTGACCTTACTTTGGTCACCGCATATTGCATGTCTTCTGGTGCCATAAATTGCCCACGCTTGATTTTAACAGCCTTGCCAGTATTACCGGCAGCCAAAAGCAAATCTGTCTGACGGCAAAGGAAAGCTGGAATCTGAAGTACATCTACGACAGCTGCTACTTCGTCCGCTTGGTAGCTTTCGTGAATATCGGTAACCAAAGGAACTTGAAGGGCATTCCCTACTCGCTGAAGTACTTCCAGCGATTTATCCATTCCTATACTTCTAAATGAGCCAGAAGAAGTTCGATTTGCTTTGTCAAAAGATGCCTTAAAGACATAAGAAAACCCATGTTCGTCAGCCCAAGCTTTTACTTTTGTGCCAATCTCAAGGCAAATATCATAGCTTTCCACAGCACAAGGGCCTGAGAATAAAACAGGTTTTTCTTTACCTAAAACCACTGAATCAGTGATTTTCATAATCTTATCAGTTCTATTCATCTCCTTTTTCTGTTAATTTTTCTATGATAGGAACTAGGAAACCTTGAGCATGTAAAATCAGATCTCCAACTTCCCGAAATACACCATTTCCACCAGGAAACCTGGAAACATAATGGCAAATTGGTTTGACATATTCCAAAGCATCCGAAGGGCAAACTGCCAAACCTACTCGAGATAAAATTGGTAAATCAATCAAATCATCGCCGATGTAAGCAACTTCCTCAGCCTCCAACTCCAATGTCTCCAACACTTCTTGAAATTTCTTCCCCTTATTCTTTACACCATGGTAATGAAAATCAAATTTCAATTCCTCACAACGATTGACAACTACCCGAGATTCTCTTCCGGTGATAGCTCCTACCATTAGTTTATTTCTCCGAAGGTGATGAACGATCAATCCGTCTTTGACCTGGTATTTTTTGTATTCGATTTCATCGTTGTCATAGATGATTCCACCATCAGTCATCACACCATCGATGTCCGTAATTAGGAGTTTGATCTTTGATGCCCGATTAAAAATCTCTGCTGATACCTCTGAAAAATAGGCAGCGATTATTTTTTCTGTTTCCATTGGATTGAATATAAATCAAGTCTTCGCTGTTCTAAATTTCGTACGCTTCCTGCTTTCCGCTGCTTAGTCAAAAGATCCAAGTCTACGTCAGCTACGATAATGGTTTCTTCATTTTCCGAAGCTTGGGCCACCATGGCATCATGTGGAAAAGAGAAATCCGAAGGCGAGAAAATAGCCGCCTGAGAATACTGAATATCCATATTCTCTACTTTAGGAAGATTTCCAACAGAACCCGTGATCGCCACATAACATTCGTTTTCAATGGCTCGAGATCTTGCACAGGTATTCACACGCAAGAAGGCATTTTTCGTATCTGTCCAGAATGGCACGAATAAGATATCCATTTCTTGCTCTGCAAGGATTCTTCCCAGTTCAGGGAATTCCACATCATAACAAATCAAAATCCCAATTCGGCCAGCATCGGTATCGAATACATTTATTCCATTTCCACCCTGAAGTCCCCAGTAGGATGACTCATCAGGAGTAATATGAAGCTTGTATTGCTTATCCTGCGTACCATCTCTGCGGCAGAGGTAGCTCACATTTCTTAATTTTTTACCATCATATTCGGGCATGGATCCCGCGATGATGTTCACGTTATAAGAAACAGCCAAATCGCTCATTCGGCTTACAATCTCATCGGTATAATCGGCTAGGTTTCGGATCGCTTCCGAGGCGTCCATATCATTGAATTCTGCAAGAAGCGGTGCGTTGAAAAACTCGGGAAGCAAACAGAAATCAGACTTATAGCCAGAAACCGTATCCACGAAAAACTCCACCTGCTGCATCAAATCATCCACATTGGAGAATCTTCGCATTTTCCACTGCACTAATCCTAGTCTGACGATCGACTTTTTGTTACCGATTAGTTTCTCATCCTTTTCATAATAAATATTGATCCATTCCAATAGCGTAGCATAGGCTCTAGAATCGGTATCAGAAGGCAAATACTTGGTAATCACCTTCCGCACGTGAAATTCATTCGCTAATTGGAAAGAAAGAACCGGATCAAAAACCTCTTTATTTTTAACCAAATCAATATACTTTCTGGGAGTCATCTCATCGGCATATTTAGAATAGCCAGGGATTCTTCCTCCAGCAATGATGGATCGTAGGTTTAGATTTTCACAAAGTTCCTTTCGCGCATCATACAATCTTCGGCCGATTCGCATTCCCCGGTAATCCGCATGGACGAAAACATCTGTTCCATAGAGCGTATCTCCATCTTCATCATGGGTATCAAACTTCCCAAATCCTGTAATTTGATCATAGGTATGATTATCCCCAAATCGACCATAATCGACGATTAAGCTCAAAGCAGCTGCCACAACGATTCCATTATCCTCGATGCAGATCTGCCCTTCAGGAAAGGCTTTCAATTGATTTTTTAATTCTTCTTTTGACCAAGCCCCGCCTTGATTTCGATAAATTGAAATCATGATTTCACGAATGTCCTCGTAGTCAGATAGCTTGATATTTCTAAGTTTGAGTCGGTGTTCTAGTTCTTCTTTGTGTTTGCTCATGGCCCAAAATTAGCCAAAACTATCTAATATTCTGGCATAAGAATTTCTATTAAAAAGCTAAAAAAAATCCTTCTGGCTCATTTTTTGGTTAACTTTCAAGGATATTATTACAAAATATTTCAAAAAAAATCTGCTAGGTTTAGCAATTCATAAATTCAGCTGAATGCAACAAAACATAGACGAAGTAGCAAAAGAAAAGGCACAGGGTGTCCTCGAATGGCTTGAGGAAATTATGAATTTTAGTCTTTTTCATCTTGGTGAATCAAGGCTCACTATTGGGTTGGTACTTAC
>JAHEBE010000415.1 GCA_024642365.1 Algoriphagus sp. | reverse complement strand
GTATGCCCCCCTTCAGATTCCACATAGGTGTAAGGCATCTTCATGGCATCAAGTTTTGCCCGAAATTCTTTATTGGCTTCGTATAGGAAATCTGTTTTTCCAATTGCGATCCAATACAGTTTGTAGCCATTGGTCATTTGATTTTTCAAAGTCTCGTCAAAATTGCTGTAGACTTTTCCTGTCGCATCTTCCCGCGGCATGATCGCTGCAGAATACAAACCAATGTAATCAAAGGTATTGGGATAATATCTTGAAATATGAAGGGTATGGAATCCACCCATAGACAAACCGGCGATTGCGCGATTCGCTTTATCTGCTTTGACTTGATAGTTACTTTCGACAAACTTGATTATATCAGAAAAAGCGCCCTCATAGGTCCCATCCATGGTTTTGGCAACCATAAATTGTGGCTTATAATAACCCATGCTTCCTTCGCCAGGTGCGGCATCTTGAATCACATTTCCATTTGGCATCACCACAATCATTGGTTTTGCTTTACCCTCAGCGATCAAATTGTCTAGAATTTGCGAGGTTCGGCCTAGATTAATCCATGCTTCCTCATCGCCTCCCGCACCATGCAAGAGGTATAAGACAGGGAATTTTTCGGTTGATTTCTCATATCCAGGAGGTGTATAGATGGTAATTCTTCGATCCATCCCTAACCCCGGTGAATCATACCAGCGACGAGTCACTGTACCATGAGGAATATCGTTGGTTTTAAATAACTCAGCGTGTCCGCCTCCAACAATAAATATATTCGTAGCTGAAGCAACATCCCGAATGAGGAAAGGATTACTTGGATCCGTGGTATTGAAGCCATCGATGATAAAGGAATAGCCGTACAGCTCAGGCGAAAGCGTTTGGGATTTAAAAGACCAAACTCCATTTTCGTCTTTGGTCATTTCCGCTTTTCCTGGCCCATCCATTTGACCTCTTGGAGTTTCAATTTTTACCGTTGGCAAAAAATCCCCTGTCACTTGGACTGATTTTGCATTTGGAGCAAACAATCGAAGGGTTACCGAGGCATCTTCATGGACTTCTGGAGATACTATATTTTGAGCTCGAAAGATTGCCTCTTGTGCATAATTGGAGAAACTCAGGCAAACAATAAATGCAAGCGTCAGGATAAGTTGTTTTTTCATAGGGGTTTCTATTGTGTCAATTTGTGAAAATAGAAACTTACCCTTGGATTTCCTAGAAAAGAGCAGTATTGAATTTGAAGGATTTTAAGTTTCAGGTTTGAATTTCAAAACTTTATCAGATCTGAAGAATCTAATGTTTTGGTGAAATCCAGATTGGAGGAGATCATTCAATCCTAGGTTAAAAAAGGGGATTATTCCTTCGATTCTTTCAATCCAATTTTGTTCCTACAAAGTTTTGAACGTGCAAACTTTTGACTTTGCCAGCTTCTATCCTGAATTTAAAAGACCCTCCATCATCGGTGCTGAAATATGTAGAGTCATTTTCTGGTAAGATATATTCCGGCTCATCTGAAAAATCTGCCTTGAGTTCTAGTCCATTTTTCGAGACAGAAATTACGACTTCTCCAAGTTCAGGAATATGATATGTCCCTGCATAAATCTGCCGCTCTTCGTCCGTCATCGCCTTTACCTTTCTTCGATTTGGGGATATCCCAGGCAGGTCATATTCCGCGGCGATGCTCAATAGGATTTCTTGCATAATGCTTCCATTGTCCGAATTGACCATTAGGACTACCGCATAAGGCAAGTCTTTCCAAGCAATCAAATTGGCTCGAAAACCTTCATCTGCACCTCCATGCCCAAATCTAAACTCAGAAATCACTGGACCTAGCCCATGATCATTCATCCCTGGAGTAAGCATTTCATTGACGGTACTGAATTTTAGCAGGCCATCCTTTTTACTCTGATAGATTTGCTGTATTTCCTTTGCCCAAAGGATCAATTGAGATGGTGTAGTCCAAAGTCCAGCAGCTGCCATTTCAGGATAAATTGGCCATTTTCCTTCTACTTCTGTTCCATCTCCTCGGTAGCCCGTAGCGGCGATTGCATGATATTTTTCCGGAAGTGGATTTTCAAAAGTACTGGAAATCATGCCTAGCGGTCCCAGTACGTTTTTTTGCATGATCTCAGGAAATGATGAACCTTCCAGATCTGTGATCATCAACTGCATGATGGTGTAGCCTCCTCCAGAATACATCCAACTTTCACCGGGTTTTTTATAGACACGAACTGAATCCGTATTTCCTTTCCCATCTAAAACCTCTGGAACACTTGGGATGGTATCTCCATTATCATAACCCGGAAAACCCCAAACAGTCAAACCAGCGGTATGATTGAGGATTCT
The DNA here is from genome assembly GCA_024642365.1 of Algoriphagus sp. GTDB lineage: Bacteria > Bacteroidota > Bacteroidia > Cytophagales > Cyclobacteriaceae > Algoriphagus. The sequence goes on along the minus strand of JAHEBE010000415.1, from coordinate 270 downwards.
TCGAGTAGTTACTTTCTCTTCTTTGGTGAATTCATTTTCAGGTACTTTCCAAGATTTGAGATATTCGTTGACGTCCTTGTCCAAATTTAGCTGACCTGATTCCACAAGTTGATGCGCACGCAAGGCTGCGACTGGCTTACTGATCGAACCTGCAAGGAACATTGTCTCTATGGTCATTGCCCGGTTTTCACTACTATCCGCCATGCCATAGGCTCGAGCCCATTGTATTTCTCCATCTGCTAAAAAGGCAATACTTACTCCCGGTATGCC
>JAHEBE010000414.1 GCA_024642365.1 Algoriphagus sp. | reverse complement strand
TTGCCCTCGTATTTTCCCATATCGCGTATCAGAAGTTACAAATTCTTCTTCAGTAGAAATGGGCAGAGAAAATCCAAAAAGTGGAAAACTTGTTAAAGCCGAGGCAGCAGAAACTTTGATAAGGAAATCTCTTCTGCCTTTTAATAACTTTTTCATAGCTAATAATTTAGATAATTATTTACTTTCTATTTTGTAGAAAGTAGAGGGAAATCTAACCAAAAATCAACTCAGTTTCTATCCTGTAGTATCCTGAAAAGCAAACTTTATTCGACTGAAATGACATGTCTCATTATGTGAGGATAGATATTTACCATAACTCAAATATCGCGACACCTTACTGCCCTGTGTCCAAGAATTAATAAAAGTGTAAGCTTCAAACCATCTGAAAGATTCATTTATAGTGGCATACTTTGCCAGCTATCATTTTCAAAAGCTCAGAAGATTTTCGCATTATTGCTATTGAACTTGATAACTCAGCGGCATGCCTCAATTCAATCACGAAATTTACATTTCTAACCTATCTATTGATTGTGTCATTTTTGGATTTCAAAATAAGGAACTCAAGGTGTTGGTTTCAAACCCAAAGTACGTACCAGAATACTGGGCATTACCCGGAGGTTATATAAAAAAATCAGAAAGCGTAGAAAGTGCAGCTAGTCGAATCTTGTTCGATCGAACCAATTTAGAAAATGTTTTTTTAGAGCAATTCCGGGTTTTTGGGAGTGAAAATAGAATAATAGGGAATGAATTAAGAGAAAAAATAAAATCAGGTTTTCTCTCTTTACCTAACAATAGATTTGATAAAGAATCAGTAGAATGGTTGACTGAAAGATTTGTAAGTATTGGATTTTATGCTTTGGTGAATATCAATCAATTTAAACCTCAATTAGGCGAATTTGATTTGTCATTTGAATGGAAAAGTCTAAATGATCTACCTAAGCTCATTTATGATCATTATCATATAGTGCAGAATGCCTTGGAAGCCTTGCGGCAAAATCTTGATCAAAAACTAATCGGCTTCAACTTACTTCCAGAGACCTTTATCATGAAAGATCTTCAGCAACTCTATGAGGCTGTTTACGATAAACCTTTCCCTATGAATAATTTCCAGAAGAAAATATTGAGCCTGGATATTTTGGAGCGCTTAGAAAAGAAATTCACCGGAGCACAGCACACAGCTCCTTATTTGTATCGATTTAAGAGTTGATTTTACGAAATCGAAAGGTTTATTGGCTTAATAAACGAATAGATCAAATTCAAAGATCAAACCTTCAATTAATTCAAATTCTCCCGATACTCCTTTGGTGAAACACCAACCTGCTGCTTAAACACTCTGGTAAAATGTTGGGGATACTTGAAGCCCAAACCAAAGGCTATTTCACTCAGAGAAAGATTTGGATCATGAATGCGTTCTTTTGCTACATCGATCAACTTAAGCTGAATGTATTCCAAAGCAGTTTTTCCGGTTTCTTTTTTGATGAGATCTCCAAAATAATGGGCTGACAAATTCAACTCCTCAGCGCATGATGTAACGGTAGGCAAACCCAGTTCCTGAGGTTTTTCGGATTGAAAATAGGTATTAAGCAAATTTTCAAAACGTTCCAAAATCCCTGAGTTAGCTGCTTCGCGGGTAATAAACTGTCTATCATAGAATCTGACGCAATAGTTCAGCAGCAATTCAATATTATCTGCAATGAGCTTTTTGCTATGCTTATCAATCGCATGCTCCAGCTCAAATTGAACCTTGGACATGCAGTCCAAAATAAGCTGACGCTCACGCTGGGAAACATGCAAGGCTTCGTTAGCTTGGTATCCGAAAAAGCTGTATTCTGAAATACTTTGTCCCAAGGAAGTCCCTTTGATCAGATCAGGATGAAAAATGATACCAAAACCTTTTGGTTGATAAAGATCTTCTCCCCCATTGCTTCCGAAAATTTGACCAGGACCCAAAAACACTAGGGTTCCTTCTTGGTAATCATAGGTATGTTTGCCATAGCGCATATCTCCACAATCCACGTCTTTCAGAATAATCATATAAAAGCCATAGTAAGCTCTTCTCAACTTCCTTGCGTTCGCTTTGGAAAAATCAATCACGCTTACTAAAGGATGTAAAGTTTCATGATTGTTGAAAGCGTTGTATTGGCTGACGGTTTCAAATCTTAATATGTCTTCCATAGGTTTGTAATTTTTTATGAATGTATATGGATTAGCTATTAAAATCCAGCTTTCAACAGTCAATCAGGAGAATTGGTAAGTAATGCAGCAGTTTGTATAAGTCAAGAGGAGATAATTAGGGCAAATTTGTAAAATCGAAATTTAATAAATCTGATAAATACAAAAAGCATGTTCATGATGAAGGTAACTTATACATTCAAAACCTTACTAGTGGGAATTATCATTTTCCTACTAAGCGCAGGCTTCACATTTGCACAATCATCTACCGAGCAGGAAATCAAAAAACTTTCCATGGATAAGTGGCAATGGATGGCAGATAAGGATGTTGCAAAGTTGGAAAAACTCTTTGACGACAAAGCTAAATTCGTCCATATGAGCGGCAGCTGGAAAAAAGACCGCGAACTAGAGATCATCGAGTCGGGG
>JAHEBE010000413.1 GCA_024642365.1 Algoriphagus sp. | reverse complement strand
CCAGATCGATTACTTCGTGCTCGCTCTTGGTATTACATGCATATTTTGGCACATCCTACGGAGCCAGAGACGGTATATATTATGAATGCACCTTTGGTCGAATCTACTGATGGGGGAAAGACTTTCACCAACATGCGCACTCGACATGGCGACAACCACCAACTTTGGATCAATCCTGAACATCCGCAATACATGGTCAACGCCAATGATGGTGGCGCTAATGTGACCATCGACCGAGGTCAAAACTGGTCAAGACAAGACAATCAGCCCACGGCTCAATTTTATAGAGTGAATGTGGACAAGCAATTCCCGTATCGAATCTATGGTGGCCAGCAGGATAATTCTTCCGTTTCTGTCGCTTCTCGAGCAAATGGACCTGGGATTGGTTGGGAGGAATTCTATCCAGTAGGTGGATGTGAGTCTGCTTATTCGGCTTTTGATCCGGAAAATCCGATTTACATCTATTCCGGTTGCTACCAAGGGATCATTACGGAATGGAATGCAAAAACCAAACTGGAAAAAGACGTGATGGCTTATCCATACCAGGGCTTGGCTTCCAATCCACGAGATGTCAAATACCGCTTTAATTGGAATGCCCCGATCATTTCTTCGATTCATGATCGATCGGTGATTTATCATGCAGGAAATGTGATTTTGAAAACTACTAATCGGGGTATCAGTTGGGAAGAAATCTCACCTGATTTGACGAAAAATGACACAACACATTTAATTGCTGGAGGAGGACCGATCACCAATGAAGGAGCCGGAGGCGAAGTGTTTCATACGATTTATTATTTAGCGGAGTCGCCATTTACCCCTGATGTAATCTATGCAGGAGCGGATGATGGCTTGCTTCACGTGACTCAGGATGGAGGTAAAAGCTGGACAAATATCACGATCCCAAATACTCCTGACGGAATGGTGAATCAGATCGAAGTTTCTCCTCATGATCCCGCCACCGTCTATGTGGCTTACAATAGCTATAAATACAATGACTTTACCCCGCATATTTTCAAGTCGCCTGATTATGGGAAAAGCTGGACACGTCTTGTGAACGGTATTGCTCCTGAGGCGCATGTACGCGTAGTTCGAGAAGATCCGAATCAAAAGAACCTACTCTATGCAGGGACTGAGACAGGTCTTTATGTTTCTTTTAATGGTGGTCAGCTTTGGGAGAAATTCCAGCAAAACTTGCCTATCGTTCCGATTACTGACCTTATGATACAGGACAATGATATGATCGTTGCTACTCAGGGAAGAGCATTTTGGGTGATGGATGATTTGAATCCGATTTATGAGCTTGCTGCTGCGAAAAACACAAATTTCTATGTGTACGAACCTGAGGCTGCGATTCGGGATTTAGCTTTCCGAACAGCCTCCACCGAAATGGGACAGAATCCTTATGAAGGATTTTCTATTTTGTATTACTTGAAAGACAATGTGGATTCGGTGAATTTGACCGCAGAGATTTTGGATGCAAATGGAAAAACACTCCGAACTTACTCCACAGACAAGGAGGCGAAGCTGGATAAAATCAAAAAGAAAACCGGGACAAATAGATTGCATTGGGATTTGGCTTTGACTGATTTTGAATCAGTCGAAGGAGTATTTTCGGGAATTGGCGTGTCCCCGACATCCGTGGTTCCGGGGAAATATACACTTAAAATGACCTATGGAGACCAGACCATCACCAAGAGTTTGGAGGTAAAACCTGATCCAAGATGGTCCGCTACACAGGCCGATTACCAAGCCCAATATGATGCTTTAATTCCTATCCAAGATGCCTTGGTCAAGACCAGAACAACCGCTGAGGAGCTCAGATCCCTTCGTGCGCAGGTGAAAGATCTTCAGAGTCGAGTTTCTAAGGATGACTATGCCGACTGGAATACTCAGGCGGATGAACTGGTAAAATCCATTGATGGGATCGAAGCCAAGCTAATTCAGCCGAAGCAAAAGACCTTTCAGGATGTGATCAATTTCCCGAACCAACTAGATGCGGAATTGGCACATATCTACGGGACGATTGCCAATCAGGAGCCTCCGGTGACAGATGGCCAAAAAGCTTATGCGTCAGATATGCTAAAGAAATATGAAGCGCTGATGAAAGAATCCACCACAGTGATGAAATCTTCCGAAGCCCTTCAGCAAGCACTAATTGATCAAAAGATTCCTTTCTTAGGGCCGAAGAGAAAAGAATAGCAGCTTCAATTTAGAAAAAAGAAAAGCCTCGATTCTACTTGAATCGAGGCTTTTTCCTTTTACCAGCAATAATAAATTAATTCACTGGCGTATTTTTCATCAGGTAATTCGTCAAGAGTGTGTATAAATGTAAGGAAGTACCTGCTCCTTCATTGATGCCATGTGAGCGATTGGGATAGGGCATTACTTGGAATTGTCGGTTGTGCTTCACCAGCTCATTGATCAGCATCTCGGCACTTTGGTAGTGGACATTATCATCGCCGGTACCATGCACAAGAAGGAGATTTCCTTTTAGGTTTTTTGCATAGGTGATCGGTGAGCCGTTGACAAAGTCCTCCATATTTTCCTGAGGAAGTCCCATGTAGCGTTCCTGATAGATATTGTCATAGATCAGTTGAT
>JAHEBE010000412.1 GCA_024642365.1 Algoriphagus sp. | reverse complement strand
GCCTTGAAAGTTCGGACTACCTGGCCCTTTTCATTGAGCAGTTCCAAGCGAAGGCCCTCCTGTTTTTCTGCCAAATAAAAATCCAGCTTTGCGCCAGCTCTTGGATATTCAGGCCCGTTCGTTTCACTTTGTGCAGTCATCATATTCCGGATTGCCGGCTTGGTTTCGAAGAGTACGAGTGACTTTGAACCGATGGAAGAGATGCCACGGATACTCATTAGATTGTCCAAAATCCAAAAGCCTCTGCCCATCGTGGACATCACCAAATCATCCTGATGAATCTTGATATCCGTGATTGGAGTGACTGGAAGATTGCTTTTGAAAGGTGTCCAGGTTACCCCATCATTTAGTGAAATAAATAAGCCAAACTGCGTTCCTGCGTATAGAATTCCTTTTTTCACTGGATCTTCCCGAACGACTAGAGTTGGGAAATCTTCAGGAATTCCATTTTTCCCATCACTCAGTAAAGTCCAGGTTTTTCCAAAATCTGAAGTCTTGTAAATGTATGGTCGATCATCGCCCATCAAGTAGCGGAGGATGGCCACGTAAGCTGTACCCGGATCATGGGCGCTTGGCTCAACTGAATCCACTCGCCCGCCTTTTGGCATATTCGGCGTGACATTTTCCCAAGTTTTCCCTCCATCCTTGGTCACATGCACCGGGCCATCATTGGCACCGACCCAAATCAAACCCTCCTGAATCGGAGATTCCCGAATCGCATATATCGTACTGTAATATTCCTCTCCAGTGACATCGCGTGTGATCGGCGTGCCCGGCACGACTTGCTTGTCCGGCTCGAAGGCCGTCAAATCCGGCGAAATAATCTCCCAAGTTTTCCCTTCATCCAAGGTCTTGTGTACATACTGAGAGGTATGGTAAATCACCCCCGAATTATGAGGAGAAACATGGATTGGGGATACCCGCTGAAAACGGAATTTCAAATCCTTAGGATTGTGTCCGTACATATCGGAGGCACCCACATAATACTGCATCTCCTGTCCGGTACGCTTATCAAAGACCCCAAACCTTCCCTTGCAATTGGAATAGACAATATTCGGATCGCCGGGCTTTGGTACGGCCGGACCAGTCTCACAGCCACCTGTATTGATGATAAAGGCATTGCTGCCGGACTGCACACTCAATGGTGGCATACTCGGCACGGCAATCGTACTGTAATTATCCTGCTGCCCTGCATAAAGCCAGTAAGGATATTGGTCATCTACCTCGACTTGATAGAGTTCGGCGGTCGGTTGATTGAACTGTGTGGACCAACTCAAGCCATTGTTTTGCGTGACATTGGCGCCGCCATCATTCGCTTGAATCCAGATCGTGGTATCGTTTGGATTGATCCAGATGTCATGATTATCGCCATGAGGAACGGAAAGTGATTTCCAGGTTTTCCCCCCGTCGTAAGAGCGCTGAAAGCGGAGCGCGTTGTTAAAGACCGTATTTGCATCCTTTGGGTTTGCGTAGATATTGGTGTAGTAGAAAGGTCGGTTCGTGAGGTTGGAATTGTCCGAGACAAAGGTCCAAGTCGCCCCCCGATCTGCCGAGCGATACAATCCGCCCTGCTTATCCGAAGCCTCAATATTGGCATAAACCACTGCTGGATCTGCAGGAGACACCGCAAAGTCAATTTTCCCAATCAATTTATTGGGAAGTCCATTGGTGAGTTTGGTCCAGGTTTTCCCGGCATCTGTGGACTTGTACACTCCTCCTTCACTCGAACCTGAAGTGATTGTCCAAGGCTTGCGCTCCCCTCGCCAAGCTCCAGCATAGATGGTATTTGGATCGTCTGGTGCTAACTCCAAATCAGAAATCCCCAAGCTGTCCGAATGGTAAAACACCTTTTCCCAAGTCGCTCCCCCATCGCTGGTCTTAAAGACTCCTCGTTCAGAATTTTTAGTGAATGCCTGTCCGATCGCTGCAACATAGACAATGTCCGGATTGCTGGGGTGAATCTCCACCGCTCCGATTTGACCGGCATCCTTCAGCCCGATAAACTCCCAGGTTTTCCCTTCGTCTTTGGATTTAAAAACTCCCTTGCCGGTGATTACATTGGAGCGAAGCCCGTCGGAACCGGTGCCTACATAGATGATTTTCGGATCAGGCTGATAGACTGAGATCGCCCCGATCGAAGGCGTAGGAAAATAACCATCGGAGATATTTTTCCAGGTGATCCCATAATCCTCCGTTTTCCAGACTCCTCCACCTGTGGCACCCAAATAGAAATGCGAAGGCTTGGATTCCACTCCTTCCACAGCCGTCACGCGGCCGCCACGAAGCGGGCCGACATTTCGGAATTGATAGGAGTCTAACAGTTGCGGAAGGTCTTGGGAAAAACCAGAAGCAGCAGAAAAAAGAAAGAAGCAGAGTGTGAATAATTTTTTAAACATATCGATTGGGGCTTAGGGCAAAAAGATAGAAGTAATATCTGAAAAAAGTAAAAAGGAATTATAAGAGTGGGGTTGAGGAAAGAGTTATTAGGTATAAATTAGGAGGGAAGGAAAGCTTTTAACAATCCCACATTAAAACACTTCCTTCCTATGTAGAACTGATATCCTTTAAAATAATCATAATGGAAATTCCCAAATTTCACGAAACTT
>JAHEBE010000099.1 GCA_024642365.1 Algoriphagus sp. | reverse complement strand
AGAGCAGGTGGCAATGCAAATCAATTTGATTATCCAGGTCGTGGAATCAAATTACTTTGGGATGGGCCAAACATGAAAATCACCAATTTTGATCCTGCAAATCAATTTGTAAAAAGAACTTATCGAGGTGATTATTCGCTTTAAGTTTATTTACTCAGTTTAAATAAAATGGGCTTTGAATTTCTTCAAAGCCCATTTTTTATTGTTCTACTTCTAATTCAACTCTTCTGTTTTTAGCCCTACCGGCTTCTGTGGAATTCGATGCTACTGGTCGAGTACCTCCCCATCCAGAAATCCTTAAATTTTCAAATGGAATTCCTCTTTCCGTAAAAAAAGCACGGACACTACTCGCTCGATCCAAAGAAAGCGCTTTGTTTAAACCTGGATCTCCAGCATTATCAGTATGTCCATGAATTCGAAGTCTTAAGTCCGGATTTTCTATTAAAAAATCAGCAATTTCAGTCAAGGATTGTATCGTCTCAGTTCCTTCGAGTTCTGCAGTTCCTCGTTTGAAACTAACATCACTCAATACTACTGAGTTTCCTGATTCGGCTTTTGTCATTAGCACGACGTTAGGTTCACTGACTTTTATATTCCCAATTAATACCAAACTTGGAAAGTAACCTTTTGCTAATACCTTGATTTCACTGACATTTGATTCTTTTAATTGAGACAACTTGATACTTGAATTTTGATCTCCATTGAAGGATCTGTCTCCAGTGGTCCAAGCTAAAGAATAGGGTACTTCGATTTTATTTTTGGCATCAATAACAATCCAACTCACCGAATTTTCAATTTCCACTTCTTTGTTAACCAGCTTTATTTCTGGAATTCCTACAGCAGATTGCGGATAGATCGGCTCAATCTTTACTTCAGTTTTGGTTGTCTCTTCAGCTGTTCCATTCACTTTTACAGGAGTTGCAATTGGCAAATTAAAATCGGCAGGAATATCCAAGGTTACAGGCTCGCCAAATGAAAGTAGATCAGCATAACCATCTGAATTTTGTGTACTTGTCCAGATTACTTCAGTTGGGGAAATAAATGTGACTGAAATATCAGAACCATTTGAACTCAACTGTTCCCACTTTACAGGTTCACTCCAAGAGTCAAAGCCATCGCCCATTCGCTTTGAAATGTAAATATCTTTTCCATTCGCCCCGGGTAGCATATTGGATGAAAAATACAGCTTGTTTGTATTTGGGTCATAATATGGACTCATTTCTTGGCCTGCAGTATTTAGATTTGAGCCTAAATTTTTTGGTAAGGACCAATCAATTACTCCTGTTTTTTCACTGAAATACAAGTCTTCATTCCCTTTGCTATCTCCCCCAATTCCAGAAATGAAAAGTTGTTTCCCTCCTGAAACTACCCGACCTGAAACTTGACCTTTTAATTCATCAATTCCTGGAATATTGACTTTTCGGAGAAAATTCCAATCGGATCCAAATTTTGAATATTGATAAAGTCCAACGGAAGAACCTTCTTGATGATACACAAGTAGTGTGAGGACATTTTCCAATCCTAAAGCAAAATCATATCCTGCTCGACTTAAATCGGCCCGATGAACCGCCTCTTGCCAAACGCCATCCTCCCCTTTTTGAGTCATCCAGATATCGCCTGGATCATTTTCACCCCCTACATTTTCTGGATGGAAAGCGCGTGTAAATAAAAGGGTGTTATTGCCAATCCAAACAGGATTCAAGTCATCTTTTGCACTATTTGCTCCAGAAATAGACTGAATTTGTTGGGCATTTGACTTTACTGAAAAAGAAAAAGCAAGCAGAATTAGCCCGCTTGCTCTTAAAATTCGATTACTGAATTTCATCATTGTTTATTGATCAAGCACAATTGCAAATACCAATGGAGCAACAATGGTTGCATCAGATTCGATGATGTACTTTGGTGTATCGATTCCTAACTTTCCCCAGGTAATTTTCTCATTTGGAACTGCTCCAGAATAAGAACCATAAGAAGTAGTAGAATCGGAAATCTGGCAGAAATAACCCCAAAGTGGAACACTATCACGCTGCAAATCTTGATGAAGCATCGGTACTACACATATTGGGAAGTCTCCTGCAATTCCCCCGCCAATTTGAAAAAAACCAACTTTACTTTCTTCTGTTGCATTGGTGGTATACCATTCTGCTAAGAACATCATGTACTCAATTCCTGTTCTCACAGTATGTACGTTTTTCACGTCTCCACTGATTACGTGACCAGCAAACATGTTTCCAAGGGTAGAATCTTCCCATCCTGGAACAATGATTGGAAGGTTTTTCTTGGCAGCTTCTAGTAGCCAGCTGTCCTTTGGATTGATTTGGTATGATCCCTCAAGTTTGCCTGACAATAAGATTTTATAGAAAAACTCATGTGGGAAATATGCTTCTCCAGCTTGATCTGCCTTTACCCACTCTTCCAAAATCACATTTTCTATTCGTCGCATCGCTTCCATTTCAGGGATACAAGTGTCTGTTACCCTGTTCATATGGCGCTCCAACAAATCTTGCTCTTGGGCTGGAGAAAGCTCACGATATTGAGGAATACGCTCATAGTAATCATGTGCTACAAGATTAAACACATCCTCTTCTAAATTTGCCCCAGTACACGTGATGATCTGGACCTTATCCTGTCTAATCATCTCAGCAAGAGATATCCCTAATTCAGCTGTGGACATTGCTCCAGCAAGAGTTACCATCATTTTCCCACCATTATCTAAATGGGTTTTATATCCTTCAGCGGCATCTATTAATGCTGCTGCGTTGAAATGTCTGTAGTTATGCTTTAAAAATTCTGTGATTTTCATTTGTCTTTCGTTCAGTTTTTCGAGTGGCAAAAATACCCAATTTTAGAACACAAAAAAACCCGGCAATAAACCGGGTCATTTTAATTCACTAGTAACTAGTGGATATTATTTCTTAGTAGTAGTATCTGCAGGAGCAGCTAAATATTCTTTATTTAAGCCTTCAAGGATACTTGAGGTTACATCTAGGGCATCAGTTGCATACCAGACAGCACCACCTCTTGTATAGCTCAAGATCAATTCAATATTGTTTTCTTCTGCATAAGTTTTCATGTATTTCTGTACACGATCATAAACCTCAGAATATAAAGTTGACTCATCTACTGACAACTCTTGCATCAAATTGTCACGATAAGTCATTAAATTCTGCTCTTTCTTTACCAATTCCTCTTGCTTTGCTCGCTGCTGATTTGGTGTCATATTTCCTCCAGTTTGCTGGAAATTAGCTACTTCTTGCTCAAATCCTCTTGCTCTTCCCTGAAGATCACCTTCAAATTTTTTCCCCTTATCGGTGATTTCTCCAGATCTCTTGATGAAGTAGTCATATTTGTTGATCACACTATCTGTGTAAACAAATGCAACTTTTATATCTCCAGAAATTGCAGAATCGGCACCATTTTCTGAAGTACTTGTTGAGTTTTGCGCTTTATCGCAGCTGTAGAAAAGCATTGAGGCTAATGTCAATACTCCAATTAGTTTTAATCCCTTTTTCACTTTTTGTTTGTTATAGATGACAAGGGCGCAAATATAAAGAAAGTATTGAGTTTCCAAATTAACTTGGCTTTTCACTTCCTTAAAATGAGTTAAGGGATCAAAAAAAAAGTTCCTGGGCTAGCCGGTACACTTGTGTATGGGCTTCTACAATTTTTGAAACTTGAGGAGAGTACCCCCCTCCCATGCAGCACATTATTGGGATATTATTTTGTTTTGCATAGCTCAATACGAAGTAATCTCTGTCCCTGATGCCGGCTAAGCTAAGTCCTAATCTCCCAAGCTTGTCTGTTTGCAATACATCAACTCCACACTGATAAATAATAAAATCTGCTGAAAATCTTTTGGTTATTTCCTCCATTTTATCAGACAAAAGTTGAAGGTATGCACGATCTCCTATGCCGTCTTCCAATTCACAATCTAAACTTGATTGTTCTTTCCGATGAGGATAATTTTTAGCGCCATGCATACTAAAAGTGAAAACTTCCTTCGATTCATGAAATAATGCAGCCGTCCCATTTCCTTGATGAACATCTAAGTCCACTACCAAAACACGCTCCGCTTTTTTAGTGTCCAAAAGGTAATTGGCTGTAATTGCGATATCATTCAGAAGACAGAATCCTTCCCCATGATCTATGAATGCATGATGAGTCCCTCCTGCAATATTCATGGCAATCCCATATTCCTGTGCAAAAATTGCGGCTTCTACTGAACCTCCCGCAATTAAGATTTCTCGTTCAATCAAGGCTTTGGAAAGGGGAAATCCCGTGGCCCGAATTTCAGATTTCGAAAGATTTAAGTTTTCAAGCTTTTCTAAATATGCTGAACTATGGGTATTTAAAATCCATTTTTTTTCCAAGGGTTTTGGCTCAAAGAAATTGGCTTCATTTACAATTCCCTCATACTTCAGCTGTCCTGGAAGTAGTTCATACTTTTCCATTGGAAATCGATGTCCAGGTGGTAAAGGATGGCAATAGCTGCTAGAATAGGCGATTTTTAGCATAAAAAAACACTTGCTTTTAGAACAAGTGTTAGAGAGAAATGTTGGATAAAATGATTATTCATCCTCATTATCAAGATCTTCAGATTGAAAGGAATACATAGTGTCATCCAAAATCAAGGTGTCATCATTAAATTCTTTAACAAATTTGGAGATCGTAGACTCATCAATAAACTCGACATTAATTCCAGCATCAAGGCCAATGCCGTAATCATGATTGGTATCTATATCAACAAACTCTTGGACTTTCACGGATTCTTCCTCCTCAATTTCCATAATTATTTCAGTGATAAACCAACCTATTTCCTCTTCTTCTTGAGTAAGTGGTTTCATGTTTCCATTTTCATCCTCTTCATAATTGATTCCTTTGAAATTGGAAAATTTCTGAGCCGCCTTATGTTCGGCTAGCTCGTAAACTTCACTGGCATGATGAAGCCGAAGGGTGTATAAGGCAGCATCATAAATGACTTCTTTGCCTTCATACATCCCTATAAAATAGAAATTGACAAATTCATCTGTGTTTTCTTCGTCGGGGATAACTTTAAATCGTTTCCCCATAGATTTTAACTCCTCTCTCAATTTTGCGATATGGGTAGGGTCAAAACCTGGATTAGTAAATTTCATAGTTCAAAAATTTCAATAAAAGCTATTTGATTTCGAAATAAGCTTTTATTCGATATATATTCAAAATCTAAACCAATAAAATTAATTCCGCAATGGTTGAAGAAGATTTTATTAAAAAAATGATCGGAGAAAAGGAAAATCAACACTTTGATCGAAAATTAAAGATTACTTCTAAGGAAAAGATTGCCAAGACTCTTTCAGCCTTTGCTAATACGGATGGAGGAATTATTCTTATTGGAGTTTCTGATGAGTCTCGGATAATCGGAGTGGATCCTGAGGAAGAAAAATACATGATTACTTCTGCCAATGAGTCATTTTGTTTTCCACCTGTTAGCATTAAGTTTGAAGAAGGTAGACTCTCTAAATTCAATGAAAAAACTCAAGAGGAAGAGGAGATTAATCTACTATTCGTTTTTGTCTCAAAAAATGCTGGTCAGGTAACTTTTGTGAAAATTAATGAAACTGATAAAAAAGCTTATCATCGAGTAAATGATGAGACTTTACTAATTATCTAATATTGATTCTCCCAAATCAATGGCTAACTAAAAAATGTACCTGATAAATATCAGTTATTTTATCCTGACAGATCAGGCAAGATTTAAGTATTCTTTCCCTTCAAGGGTTATATTTGCATAATAATTTAAATACATCTCGAGTGATCATTATTATTTTCTTTCTACTTCACTGGTATTTCTCCCTGTTTTGCCAAAGTTTCTTTCTGCATCGCTACGCAGCTCATCAAATGTTTTACATGAGTAAGTACTGGGAAAAGTTCTTCTACATTTTCACTTGGCTTTGGCAAGGAAGTTCTTATTTGTCTCCAAGAGCCTATGCGATTCTTCATCGAATGCACCATGCTTATAGCGATACTCCAAAAGATCCGCACAGTCCCCACCACACCGAAAATTTATTTACAATGATGTGGAAGACCAAAAATATATACAATGAATATTTTTCATTTAAACTGAAGCCTGAAGAACGTTTTTCTAAGGATATCCCAGATTGGAATGCCTTCGATAAATTTGCCGACACTATGTTGGTGCGAGTGGCTTGGGGATTATTCTATGTAGCGATTTATGTGTTATGCATTTCTGTTTTTGAATTACCTGGAACCCATTGGTGGATGTACTTTTTGTTACCCATACATTTTATGATGGGACCTGTACATGGTGCAATTGTAAATTGGAGTGGTCATAAATACGGTTATGCCAATTTTGACAACAATGATAAATCAAAAAACAGCCTTTTACTGGATGTTTTGATGCTGGGTGAGTTATTCCAAAATAATCATCACAAATTACCAAATAGACCAAATTTCGCTGTCAAGTGGTATGAATTTGATCCCACTTACCCTATTGTTAAACTATTACATGCATCAGGAATAATAAAACTAAGGGCAGCATAAAAAAAAGACCTCCAATTTTGGAGGTCTTTTTTTTTAATTTAATAAAGCCTTCATATTCAACCTATTAATTTTTTTTTAAACTAAATAGTAAAACTATTATTACAATGTTTTGCTTTTTTGGAACTAAACGAATAATTTTCTTTTGATTTAAAACTTAACACCTTATTTATGAAACCATTAACTAGAGCCGAGGAGGAGATCATGCAAATCCTCTGGGAAATTGAAAGAGGATTTGTAAAAGACATCCTAACTCCAATGACTGAGCCCAAGCCTGCTTACAATACAGTATCAACTATTGTAAGAATTCTTGAGCGCAAAGGATTTGTGAGCCACAAGTCTTATGGCAAAAGCCATGAATACTTTCCAATAGTATCAAAAGATGAGTACAGGTCTTTTATTATCAAGAAGATGCTAGGTGGATATTTTGACAATTCTTTCGCCAAACTTCATGAATTCTTTAAGAATGATGACACATTGAATACAAAGAGTTTTCAATAACATCAAATTAAAAAAAAGTCCGACAGTTAATTGTCGGACTTTTTTTTTAGTAAAATTCAAGCTATTTCACTTCTTTAAGTAATTCCTCGATAGCTTTTTCTAGCTGTTGATCAATGCCTTTATCGATTTTTCCTGGCATATTTTTTACCATAAACTGTGGACGAGTCTCGTTGTTTTCAAGCCACTCCCCTGCTTTGTTTTTAGCTGAAATTGGTACTGCTCCCCATCTAACTCCATTTGATAAACCTTCCCATCCTGCGAAAGAACAGGTTCCTGGAGTAGGCATTCCCACTGTTTTTCCAATATTAAGATCGGTATATCCACAGGCAAAACAGTGACCATCGGAATAATTGGCTTCATTAAACATGGCTAAAGTAGGCTTCGTCCATCTTGCTGTCGGCTCATATCCCACTACTTTTGATTCGGTAGCATAAGTCAAAAACTTTTCACCTGTAAAAAACATTGCAAGGTCTGCTACAAGATCCCCACCACCATTAAATCTGGTATCTACTATTACAGCTTCGGTATCATGGTATTTACCCATCATTTCCTCATATACATTTCTATAAGGGCCATCACTCATGCCAGGTATGTGTACATAGCCAAGCTTTCCGCCACTTAATGAATCCACTTCTAACTGATTCTTTTTCACCCATCGCTTGTAAAGGAGTTGGTTTTCTGCGCCAAGTGATATTGGCTTAACAGTAAACTGGACTCTTTTATTAGAGCTGGGATCCACTACTTCTATCAATGTGAATTTATCTGCTTTTCGATTTAGATATTTTGCAAAATCAGCTTCTGTTGAAATCAATTCCCCATCTATCTGCTCGATGATCATACCTGGCTTTACCAAAATGCCAGCTTTATCAAGAGGACCACCTGCAATAATTTCTGTCACCTTTATACCGTTACCTTGAAAAGAGTAATCCAAAAATATTCCAAGAGAAGCGGTTGCATCTGCCATATCTATCGATCTAGAGTATCTCGCACCGGCATGGGAAACATTTAACTCACCAATCATTTCTGAAATCATTTCGGCAAATTCATATTCATTGCCGATATGCGGGATGTATTTTTCATAATTGGTTTTTGCGGCAGCCCAATCCACTCCGTGCATATCAGGTGTATAGAATATCCCTTGGGTTCGAAGCCAAATGTGTTCAAATAAATGAGCGCGCTCAGCATCTTTATCAAAAGTCATTTCTCCAGAAATTTTAATAGACTCCTTTTTCATCGTTTCAGGATTGATTTTAGAAATCGATCCATTGGAAATTAAGTACAGATTCTTCTGTTCTTTATCCCACATAAGGTTTGCGAAATTTGCGTCAAGTGCTATTTCCTGTTTCGTTTCTTTCGTTCGCAGGTTCGTGCTCCAAAGATTCATTCCTTTCTCAAAAGCCGTCAAGTAATACAACTTTTCTCCATCCTTGGACAAAACTGCATCGCCTAAATCGGAAGAATGGATCGTTAGCCTTGCCTTGCGATCTTCTATTTCATCAAAATCAAAAGTCAAAGGATTTACCGTTTTTGGTTCTTCCTTTTTGTCTTTATCCTTATCAGCATCAACTTCTTTCTTTTTAGATTTTTCTAACTCTTTCATCAAATCAAAAT
This sequence comes from Algoriphagus sp., assembly GCA_024642365.1. Classification (GTDB taxonomy): domain Bacteria; phylum Bacteroidota; class Bacteroidia; order Cytophagales; family Cyclobacteriaceae; genus Algoriphagus. The sequence goes on along the minus strand of JAHEBE010000099.1, from coordinate 948 downwards.
CATCCTTCGAAAGACGAAACTTATCCCAATCTTCTTGGTTGAAAAAGAGCGTATACACGTCATTTTGATTTTGCCCACTGGTAGCATAGCTTCTCAAACCATCTCGATTGGAAAACCAAAGCATTTGCTTGCCACCATTTGCCCAAACTGGGGCATCATCACCATAACCACTTCTGGTTAGATTTCGCATAGGTAGTTTACCGGTTGCATCAAGCAAAACCACTTCAGAATTAACCATGGTAGGTCGATAAGACGCCAATAACCATTTGCTATCTGGACTCCATGCGAAATATTGATCTCCATCTCTCATATGAAAAAGTTGATCTGGAGTTAATAAAGTAACTTCTGATTTTGAAGCTAAGTCCAATACTTTTAAAGTTCTTCTTCCCTCAATATAGGCTAGTTTTTTGCCGTCAGGAGAAAGTTTGGATAGGTAAGAATCTTCATTCTTGCTGATAAGGACTTCTTCTTTCAATAAAGTAGAGGCAAAAAAGAACGGCTCTTCTGTTCGAACTTTCTTTGTCTCGAAGATTTGCCATTTCCCATTTCGTTCGCTGGAATAAAGAATTGATTTTCCATCTGCTCCAAATTCTACAAAACGTTCTTGTTCTGGAGTATTGGTAATGCGCTTAGTCAAAGCACCATCCACAGAAGTTACAAAAACCTCACCACGTGCGATGAATGCAATTTCTTTTCCATCTGGTGAAATAGCCATCTCCCGAACTCCACCATTTATGGATATGTAATTATCAGAATTGCTAATAGCTTGAGTCTGGATCGAAACAGCTACTTTTTTTGGTGCCTCTCCTTTTTTCAATGTATAAAGCTCCCCATCGTAGCTAAAAGACATTAGTCCATTCGTAGCGATTGATAAAAATCGGATTGGGTAAGTTTTGAAATCAGTAAGTGCTTTCGTGTCTTTCGGATTAGAAATTTGCATCCCAAAAA
>JAHEBE010000411.1 GCA_024642365.1 Algoriphagus sp. | reverse complement strand
TGCTTTCCTTAAACAATCCATTCCCTACCTAGATGAAGTCTCCATTGGACATGCCTTGGTTTGCGATGCGTTGTATTACGGCCTGGAAAACACCATTCAGATGTATCGACGTAAACTTGAATTGGAATATTGAATAATTAGAAAATTGCCACAAAACAGGAATGAAAGTTTGAGGTTCTTAAAATCTCGTAAATCGTAATTCTCATATCATAAATATATAATGCAGTTAAACTTCAAAAAAATAGGCTCAGGCCCTCCTTTGGTTATTCTTCATGGACTTTTTGGTTCGGCGGACAATTGGTATAGTATCTCTCGGGAACTGGACACTGAATTCACCATGTATCTCGTGGACCAACGAAATCATGGCGATTCTCCTCATTCGGATGAATGGGACTATGAAGTCATGGCAGCCGATTTACTGGAATTATTGGATAATGAAGGACTTGATAAAGTTTTCCTCATGGGTCATTCCATGGGTGGAAAAGTGGCGATGACCTTTGCAGTCAATAATCCTGAGCGAGTTGCAAGATTGATCGTGGCTGATATTTCACCTAGATATTATCCGGTTCATCATGAGGTGATTTTGGAGGGACTTCAGGCGATCAATTTGCCTGAAATCCAATCTAGAAAAGAGGCGGACGAGGCATTGGCGATTCATATTCCAGACTTTGGGACACGACAGTTTCTTCTAAAAAGCCTTGGAAGAAACAGTGAAGGTTTTTATTGGAAAATCAACCTCCCGGTGATTGTAGAAAATATCGAGGAAGTAGGCAAAGCTTTAGATGATGATACTTTTTATAAGGGGAAAACCTTGTTTTTGGCTGGGGAGAAATCTAACTACATCCAAGAAAAAGACCTAGAAAGCATCCTAGCTCATTTCCCGAAATATCAATTGAAAATCATTGCAAACGCTGGACACTGGCTTCATGCTGAGGAACCAAAAGCAGTCGTCCGAGAAATCAGGGAATTCCTGAAATGAGTTAATGCATAAAGATCACTTCACCCGCTTCCCTTTTTTGATCACCATATCGACATCCTGAAGTAAGCTGATATGCCGTAACACATCACCACGGACAGCGATAATATCAGCATATTTCCCTTCGGAGATCGTACCAACCTCCTTATCTACCTTCATGGCGACAGACGGCCAGTAGGTTGCGGCCTTGATAGCCAACAGCGGGTCATATCCAAATTCATTCACCCAAACATCCAGCTCGTTCCAAGTACTCTGACTGTGAAATTTCATCGGAATCCCAGAATCAGTCCCAACTAGCATGACCACTCCACTTTGCTTCAATTGGTTAAATTTTCGTTCCAAAGTAGGTTTTCGCACCGGAGTCAATTGGAAATAGGACATCCTTCCAGGGAATCTAAGCGATGCTTTGATGTCCAGGATAATTGAATCTGGAAGACCCAAGTGCCAACTTGGATCGTCTAACTTTTCTGGATTATCCCGAACTGATTCATAATTAAACAGGCCCTCCACCGTAGGCGTCCAAAAAAGTGGCCCGCGATTCATTTGCGCTGAACGCTCCTGGATCATCAGCATGATATCTTCCGGATATTCAGGAGCTGAACTCAATCCTGTATGCTCAAAACAATCCACACCTATCTTAAGTCCAATCCGAATTTCTTCCGGGCGATGCGAATGTCCCACCACAGGCAAGCCATATTTATGCGCTTCATCCACCACGGCCTGAGCTTCCTCTAAAGTCATTTGGTCTTGGTCTATCAATTTGATCACGTCAACTCCAGCATCGGCAAGTTTTTTCACTTTTGCTTTAGCATCAGCCACGCCATTCACTCCCCAGCGAAAAGCCTCAGTGCCTGGGTATGCTTCTTTTTGAATAAATGGTCCGGAAACATAAATGGTCGGGCCAGGGATTTCTCCTCGATTGATTCTTTCTCTGACATTAATACTTGCTTCCAATGGCGCACCTAAATCTCTAGCGCTAGTGATACCCGCCATCAGCAACTGATGAGCAGAAGAAGGCATAATCACCGACTCAAATAAATCAATATAAGTGCTATCCCAATGCGTGTAATCACTATGCCCATTGATCATTAAGTGCACGTGCATATCCCAAAGTCCGGGAAGAACACTCATTCCCTCGGTGGATACCAGCTCAGCTCCGGCTGGAATCTCCAAACTCCCAACTTGCCCTACCGCCTTGATCTTTTCATTTTCAATGATGATCACCGAATTCCGGATGGGAACACCTCCAAAACCATCAATTAAAGTGCCTCCAACTAAGGCTTTTAAATTTTGGGAATTTGCCGGAAATACGGTTAAGAAAAGCGCAAATAAAATTGGGAGAAAAAGAAGTTTCTGTTTCATAGTAGTGATGGTTTCTGCGATTAAGTTAAAGATTTTGAGCATTAACTTTTAACTTTAACTTCAATTCTCAATAATCAATAATGCCAAAAGGAAAACTCTTCCTCATTCCCAATGTCCTAGCAGAAAATACTGCTCAGTCCATCATCAGCCCTCAAATCAAAGAGGTGATCAGCCATACCAAGGTGTACTTGGTGGAAAATCTTCGGACTGCACGTCGCTACATCAGCAGCTTGAAACTTGGAGTGAATATCGAAGAACTCCACATGGAAATTTT
>JAHEBE010000410.1 GCA_024642365.1 Algoriphagus sp. | reverse complement strand
GCTGAATTCGGCCCATTTTTGATTCCTGATCCGACTGCAGGACTAGATTCGGTTAGGCCTCCTGTCGGAATGGACAACAAACGATTTGAAAGCAGAAACAAACTGTATGAGGAGCTGATCGCTGCCGGACCCATGGGGGATTTAGGGTCAGATTATCAAAAAGAATCACTCAAACGCTCCATGGAGCAAGCTTACATTTTGTTAAATTCTCCAGAAGCAAAGGCTTTTGATCTAAGCCAGGAACCCAAAGAGAGCTATGACAAATACAACAATGGAAAGTTTGGATTGGGTTGTTTGCTTGCAAAAAGACTTGTCGATCAAGGTGCCCGTTACATCACTGTGACCACCGAATACGAGCCATTTTTTGGTTGGGATACGCATGACAATGGTCATACCCGGCTGAAGGATATGAAAAAAATGATTGACGGACCGGTAGCACAATTGATTAAAGACTTAGATCAAAGTGGAAAACTAGATCGGACGATTGTCATATTGGCCAGTGAGTTTAGCCGAGACATGCTGACCGAGGGCAGACCGGATCTAAAGGTTAAAGATCAAGTCGAAGTGCCGGATGTAATTGAAGATTTGAAAAATTATGGGATGCATCGGCATTTTACAGATGGCTGCTCGATCTTGATGTTTGGCGGAGGAATTAAACGAGGACATGTGTATGGGAAAACGGCAGACGAGCGCCCTTGCAAAACCATCGAAAACCCAGTGAAAATCGATGGCATTCATCAGACGATTTATCATGCGCTTGGGATTCGGCCTGACTTGAATTATGAAATCGAACAACGTCCATTCTACACCACTCCAGACGGAAAAGGAAAAGCGGTGATGGATTTATTGGCTTGAGAAAAAAATTCAGAATCAATTCTGATTCAAAATCAACCTTGTTTTTTACTTCCAAGATGTGAGCCATAAAGCTATGGTCGCTTTCAACCGAATTATTTCCCGATTATCAAAAACAGAAAACCTTCTTTCCTTGTTTCGTGTCTAATTAATGAAACAACCCATTAATTCGCATTCTTAATTAAACCTTAACCAAATGAAATTAATTACCACAATTTTCTTAGTAGTAGGCTCGATTCTTACACTTACCGAAAATTCAGCCCCAGTAACTGTAAACATGAGCGAAAGCAACGTGACTTGGCATGCTTCTAAAGTAACTGGCTCACACTTTGGAAATGTACCGATCGCTTCTGCCAAGATGGATTATGCCAATGGCAAAATTACAGGAGGAACATTCGAAATGGACATGGCAAACTTGACTGTAGAAGACATCAAAGATGCTGGTTCAAATGAAAAACTTACCGGGCATTTGAAGTCTGATGATTTCTTTTCAGTAGCGAAATTTTCGAAGTCAACTTTGAAAATCACAAATGTAAAAAGCACTGGAGGAAACAACTATTCGATCACTGGAGACCTTACGATTAAAGGAATCACCAAACCGGTTACTTTTCCTGCTACTGTAACCGCGAGCAATGGCACTATCACTACGACTGCCGAAATCAAATTTGATCGTACACACTACGACATCAAATACCGATCAGGGTCTTATTTCGATGATTTGGCTGACAAGTTGATTTACGACGAAGTGAAACTTGACGTAAAATTAGTAGCGACTCCCTGAGTTGAAAAAAATTAAAAAAAAGGCTGAGAATTAATTTTCTCAGCCTTTTTTATTTTCTAGATATCCCATTTGATCGTGAATAACCCATACCTCGGCTGAACCAAATACGCATAGGTACTGATCAAATTTTCCGAGAAACTATCTCTACGGATCGAGCGCGTATCTAAGATATTCCAGACCGTCAAGCGGAATTCCCATGGACTTGATTTGCCTTGATAGCTCAAAAAAGCATTTAAGAATTCAAATTCGCTTTTAGTATCTGCTTGCTGATTGAAGTAGGCATTGTACGTGTAATCCGCATTTAATTTCAAGCCTTTCCAAATGTCCAGATCTAGCTCTATGCTTGGACTATGGGTATTGAATTTGTTTTTGATCGCTGCCGATTGATAGAAATTCTGGTTCCATTCGTACTTGAGATCCACCTCCAGTTTTTTGAAAAAGGTAGTGGTAATTCTGAAATCATAGGTATGTGCGAACTGGCTGTTTTTATTTAATTGATTATCCAGAAATGTGTTCGTGGCATAATTGTTCCAGTTTGCCCCGGCATTAATTTTAAACTTTTCAAATCGCTTATCGGCATCCAATCTCGCCGTCATCGTCTCATTTACCGGATCAATATTTTGAATACTAACCAAACGATTTATTCCCTGAAAATTGGTCGTATTCACCATGTCATTCCGCTTCCTCGTCCAATTCAAATTTCCTGAAAGATTGAAAGCAGAAAAGAAATCATAATGACTATAATCCAAATTATGAGAATAGTAAATGCCATTTTCCAGCATTCGATTTCCTTGAAAAATTGAATTGTAATCCTGAATCAAAAGTCCTTGGGCCAGCTTTTGGATATCCATGAAATTCACTGAATTGCTGAATCGATAGGTCAAGGATTTATTGGTCGAAATTGCCCATTTGGTGTATAAGTTTGGAAGAAGTATCGTCTTGCTTTGCACCTGCTCATCGTCAAATTGAGTATCCTTCCACTGATAGTGATG
>JAHEBE010000409.1 GCA_024642365.1 Algoriphagus sp. | reverse complement strand
CTTTCAATTTCTTATCCAAATACGCTAACAAAGATTTGAGATTGCTTGTTTTTCCATAGTCCTCCTCAGGAATATCTACACTCAGTTTCTCGCTGATAGACACGATAAATTGTAGTGCATCAAAAGAATCAATATTAAGTGCTTCCCTGATATTCTCTTCGGGCAATAGTCTAGAGGGATCTGTCTCTGGAGCAATTCGCTGCAATAATTGAAAAACTATTTTTTTGATTTCTTCCTCGGTCATAATTCTTCGGGTTTTTTTAAATTCCTATTGAGTGCTGCTAAAAACTTGCTTCCGATTAAACCATCGGTAGCACGATGGTCTGCTGCCAAAGTCACGTCTACAACGGGGCGAATTCCCAACATGCCATCTTCGGCAAATGGCTGCTCGCTAATCTCACCAAAACCGACAATCCCAACCTGTGGCGGATAGATTAGACCAAAGACTTTATCCGCTCCTCCTTCTCCTATGCTAGTGATGGTAAATGTGGATTGACTGAGTTCCGAGCTTCTCAATTTGAAGGCTCGTGCTCTAGGAATAATATCGTTAATAGTTTCCATGATTTCATCCACAGTTTTTGAATCTGTCTGAAGGATAGCCGGCACGACAATCCCACCAGATCTCAAGGAAACTACAAAGCCTATATTGATTTCGTTTTTCCTCACAAGTCCATTCTCCCATGTAGCATTGAGATCCGGAACTTCATCCAGTGCTTTGGCTACTGCTTTGATCAAAATCGCTACTAGTAAAAGACGCTTTTGAATCGGCCTCTCTTTATTGGCTTCTTTCACCCAATCCATAGCTTTGGACATGTCCATTCTTTTTTCCAGATAATAATGCGGAATTTCCCGATTAGATTTACTCATGGCAGCAGCCACAGCCATGCGCATAGCATCGGAAGCAGGGGCAACCGGTTTTACTGATGACTCTTTGGCTATCTCAGTCTCCTTTTCAGCTTCTTGAGTTGGCTTTTCCCCTTCGGAAATAGCCTTTTCAACGTCTTTTTTCACAATCGATCCTTCCGGGCCAGTTCCTGTTAATGAGGAAATCTCAACATGATTTTCTTCAGCAATTTTCCTTGCCAAAGGAGAAATCTTGATTCGCTCTCCTTCTTCAGTTTTCTCATGAGGTGTTTCCACTCTATCCTCAATCGGATGAATTTCTTGTTTTGGCACTTCCTCTACAGGAGTAGCAGATTCTGATACTTCTGCTTTTCCGTCATTAATCAAAGCTAAAACGGTACCTACAGGAACTTTTTCTCCCTCTTTCACCAGAAGTTTTTCTAAAGTTCCCTCCTCAAAAACCTCGATTTCAATCAAACCCTTTTGAGTTTCCACATCGGCAATAATATCTCCTTGATGGAGGACTTCGCCAGTTTGCTTTCTCCATTCAACCAGTGTCCCGGCTTCCATATCTGCTCCCAAATTGGGCATTTGAAATTTGATCATGGCTTTAGCATTTTTTTAACTTTATCTACAATATCCGGTACCTGAGGAATAGATGCATCTTCCAAGTGCTTTGGGTATGGAATCGGAACCTCCACGCCGCAGAGTCTTTCCACAGGTGCATCCAAGTCAAAAAAGGCTTTTTCCATAATTCTGGAAACTACTTCTGATGAAATGCTGACTGATTTCCAGGCTTCCTCGACTACTAAGGCCCGATGGGTTTTTCTTATAGATGTAAGGAAAGTCTTTTCATCCAAAGGTCTCAATACTCTCAAATCGATTACCTCAGCATCTATTCCTTCTCCTCCAAGGGCTTCGGCAGCCTCCAAACATTTGTAAACCCCCGCACCATAGGTGATCAGCGAAATGTCCTTTCCTTCCCGAAGAACTTTGGCTTTTGTAATTTCCACCGCTCCTGAATCAGCCGGGATTTCTTTTTCCAGATTTAGCATGAAAGTATATTCGAAAATGATTACTGGATCAGGACTTTCCATCGCGGAAATTAACATCCCTCTTGCATCTTCATGTGTACCCACAGAAAGTACAATCAATCCCGGTACATGTGCAAAAAATGGCTCCCAACTATGGGAATGCTGCGCTGCCAATTGCCGGCCAATGCCGCAACCCATTCGGATCACTACCGGAACATTGAGCTGTCCGCCGGACATGTGCAGCAGCGTAGCAGCATTATTGAAAATCTGATCCATCGCAAGAAGACTGAAATTAACAGTCATCACTTCGACTATCGGCTTCATCCCGGCAAGTGCAGCGCCAATTCCTGCACCGGTAAATCCGGATTCTGAGAGCGGGACATCCATAATCCGATCTGCTCCAAATTCCTTTAGAAGACCTTTACTCACTGCGAATGCTCCACCATAATTCCCTACATCTTCGCCCATTAGGAAAACACGCTCATCCTTTTGCATGACATCTCGAATTGCCTGTTTGATAGCTTCTCGGTAAGTTATTTTGACCATTTCGCTCATATCGATTCCGTTTCAGAGTAAACAAATCGTGTCAGGTTTCCAGTATCTTCCCAAGTTCCATCTTCTGCAAATTCTATTGACTCTTGGATCTGTGCTTCAACTGCTTTTTCAATTTCCGTAATTTTCTTAGCTGTAATAAGCTTCCCTTTGAGTAAAAATTCCTGAAACTTTGGAATTGGATCTTTCTTTTTCCATTCCTCC
>JAHEBE010000408.1 GCA_024642365.1 Algoriphagus sp. | reverse complement strand
GAATTAATGTTTTAGCCCCTGCTTTGGTAGAAAGCCCAATGTCTCAGCGGGCGATGACCAATCCAGAAATCATGAACTTCTCTGCCTCAAAAATGCCCCTGGATGGTGGTAGGGTTGGAAACACAAAAGATCTCGATCAAGCAGCTATATTTTTTCTCTCGGATGACTCCAAATTTACAACAGGGCAGATTCTGCATATAGACGGAGGTTGGCATTTAACAGAGGGACAATACCAATGAGAAAAGCAATTGGAATCGACCTCGGAGGAACCAATATCAAAGGGATAATACTTGATGAAACTGGGAAATTGATTCATCAAGACCGACAGGCAACAGGTGGAGAAAATTCTGGAGATTGGCAGCAAAATGTAAAGGAGCTCTATTTGAAACTCCAAAAAATAGCGAATGACCCATCCATAAAACTAGGGCTTTCTGCACCTGGTTTTGCAAATGAAGCCAATACACAAATCAACTTTTTACCGAATCGATTGCCTGGTTTAGAAAGCTTTGATTGGTCAAAATTTTTGGGGTTAAAGACTGCAGTATTAAATGATGCGCATGCAGCCTTGATGGCTGAAGTATCTTTTGGTGCGATGACAGGGATGAAAAATGCGATATTACTCACATTAGGGACTGGGGTCGGAGGAGCATTGCTTTTGGATGGAAAACTTTACCAGGGTTTAGGACAAATGGCTGGGCACATTGGACATTCTACGATCCAATCCAATTTGGACGATCAAAGCATCTTGGGCATTCCTGGCAGCTTGGAATATGCCATCGGAAACTATTCAATTGAGAAACGAAGTCAGGGGACTTTCAAAAGCACCTATGAATTACTTGCCGCATATCAGCAAGGGGATAGTTTTGGCACTTGGATGTGGCTGGATATGATGCGTACCCTTTCCTTGGCCATCTGTTCGCTCGCCAATATCTTTTCGCCGGAGGCGGTGATTCTTTCTGGGGGACTTACCCATGCAGGAGAACAGCTATTTAAACCACTACAGGATTTTATAGACCGTTATGAGTTTAGACCAAATGGAAAGCAAACCCAATTAAAAAAAGCCCATTTCGAAGACTTCTCGGGAGCAATAGGCGCTGCTGCATTTGCCCTTCAAAAAATTTAACAGATTAAAACGAACCCAATGAGTTATACCCAAACTTTCCTCGATCGCTGCCAAGAATTGGTTGGCATAATCCGAAATCAAGAGGAAGCGATTCAAACCAGCGCATCTTGGTTTGCAAAATCAATTTTAGAAGGTCGAATGGTTCATGTCTTTGGCTCCGGTCATAGTAGAATTATGGTAGAAGAAATGTGGCCTCGGTATGGATCATTTCCTGGGTTTAATCCCATCGTAGAACTTTCGCTGACATTTCACAATTTGGTAGTAGGAGCTAATGGACAACGCCAAGCGATGTTTTTGGAAAATGTTCCAGGTCTTGCAGCTCAAATTCTTCGAAATTTTGACCTCTCCATCCTGGACTCCGCGCTGATTATCTCTTCCTCAGGCTGCAATATTGTCCCTATCGAAATGGCCGAAATTTTTCAATCCAAAGGGATCAAAACCGTAGGGCTGATTTCCAAAAAACACTCGGAAGCCTCCACTTCCAAAAAGTCAGATGGTAAAAAATTAGCTGATTTCTGTGATTTAGTATTGGACTCTGGCGCTCCTGTAGGCGATGCAATGGTGAAAATCGAAGGTTTGGAAACTCCGGTTGCACCTGGATCTACAATTGGATCATGCATGTTGATCAACGCAATCAAAGCAGAAGTAGCCAATCTATTGACACAGGCCGGTCACCCACCAAAAGTCCTCACAGCCGGCGCAGTTATCGGAGCAGAAAAAGCCACTGAACTCTTTCAAGCAGCTTATGATGAGCATGGTCATCGGGTCGCCAAACTATATCAGCAAAATGGTACTGCCTCCTACGTCTCTGAAAATAACCCCTTGAAATAATTAGAAATTTCCTTTTTAGCCCTACAGCTAATATATTATAGTACTCAAACCCAAAAACAACCTATGGCAAACTTATGTATACTCGGCGGAGGATTTATTGGTAGATTTTATGCCGAATCACTCGTTGGAAGACGAATGAAAGATGAGGTCAAAGTCGTCTATTCCCGGTCTAAAGAAACCGTAGATCGCTTTGCAAAAGATTACAAAGTCCCCAATTCCTATACAGATATGGAGGCAGCAATCGCGCATCCTGACTCCCAAATCATCATCATAGCCCTTCCTAATTACCTTCACGAGGAGGCGGTCATGCTTTGCGTCAAGCATAAAAAATCTGTCCTCTGTACCAAACCTTTGGGAAGAAATGCAGCCGAAGCATTCCGAATGATGGATGCTTGTGAAAAAGCAGGCGTCTTTGGTGGTTATTTGGAAGACCTTTGTTACACTCCAAAGTTTCAGAAATCACTTAAATCAGTTCAGGATGGAGCTATTGGAAGAGTGCTTTGGGCAAAATCCAGAGAAACCCACCCCGGTCCACATGCCGATTGGTTCTGGGATTTGGAAGCAGCTGGTGGTGGTGCGATCGTAGATTTAGGTTGCCATTGCATCGAAATCAGCAGGAATTTTATTGGAAAAGACATTCGCCCAGTAGAGGTGATGTGCTGGGCAGACACCCAAGTCAAACCCAT
>JAHEBE010000407.1 GCA_024642365.1 Algoriphagus sp. | reverse complement strand
ACTTCTACCTCTCCCTCTAAGTTTTCTGAAAAAATTGGTTTGAAGGAGAAAAAATTCCTCAAGCTAAATGACCTATCTGAAGAAGATCGAATCGAAGCAGGGAAGTATTATTATACAGAAAAGAAGAAAGCCAAAGCCGAGGTAGAGTCACACATCGTTCAACAAGGGGAAACACTTTGGACCATTTCTCAGAAATACGGCATCAAACTTTCTTCCTTGAAGTCTAAAAATAGAATTCGAAAAGATAGCGACCTGAAAGTAGGTATGGTTCTGAATCTTCAGGAATCACGCAAGCGTGGGGAAGAAATTGAAATAGTACCTACCACACCTCCAAAACTTCAACAAACGGTAGTGGCGGAAGTGCCAGAACGAAAAGAGGAAGTTGCAGAAAAGACTTTTGTAGCAGAAACTAAATCGGTTCAAAGCCAGATTACCCACACCGTAGCACCAGGAGATACGGTATTCGGTCTAAGCAAAAAATACGGAGTGACTATCGATCAACTCAAAAACTGGAACAAAATCGGAAGTCAGAACATCATTTCAGTAGGCCAGAAATTGGTTATTTATCGACCTTAATTCCGCTATTTCTAATCGAGTTTTGATGCTAAAGTATTCTTTCCTCTTTGGATTTTTTTTAACACTTCTTTGCCAGCAAATTCATGCGCAGGATCGAATGGTTATTCCTGACACGGTTTTGATCAACGGAGATACCTTGCTGATGTTTGGAGATTCATTGATCGTAGACGAGCCCACGAAGGAAATCTTTTGGAATACAGGTGGTAATTATAATCTAAACATCCAACAAGTCACCCTTTCCAATTGGGCTGCAGGTGGCTCCAGTACTTTTGCCTTGAACTCTGGGCTTTCCCTTTTTGCAAATTATAAGAAAGAAAAAAAGGTCTGGGATACCCAGTTAAATCTGAATTTAGGTTTTAACCGGCAAGCTGACCGGATCTACCAAACACGGAAAACAAATGACAATTTTCAGTTTTCAAGTAATTATGGTCGGGAATTAAGTGAATTTTTCTACCTGTCCACCCAGCTAGATGCCCGTGCCCAGCTCCTCCCCGGCTATAAATATTCTAGACCAGCTGGTACAGATATAGAGACCAGAACAAAAATTTCGGATTTTCTATCTCCCGGCTACGTTCAATCCTCCACTGGTTTGAACTACCGGAAAACATATAAAAACAAGAGTAAAATCTCCGTGATCTTATCTCCTTTCACCGGCCGATTTACAATTGTATTGGATGATTCCCTCAGTCGCGCTGGGGCATTTGGGGTGGAACCCGGTGAAAATGTCCGAGCTGAGGCAGGTGTCTCGATCGCAGCTTCTGTCAATGACATCCGTCTAATGGAAAACGTAACCTGGAAATCAGACATCAACCTCTTTTCAAATTATGAACGATTTGGGAATATGGTTGTAAACTTCAATTCCGTCATTCGGATGAAAGTAAATAAATACATTTCTACCCGGATCGAGACAGTACTCATTTATGATGAAAAAGTGTTTATCAAGCAGGATGATGGAACTTCCAAACAGGCAGTCCAACTCCAAAATTTGATCAACTTTGGGATTTCTCTGGACTTTTAGAAGTCTGTCTCCAGCCCAAACCTTTTCTGAAACTCGCTTAAAGCAGGGTGGATTTTTTTCAGGTGACTCAACTTATCTGTGCTGGTATAAAGTTTTTTAACAGAAGATTCCATTTCTTCTTTTACCTCAAGCTTTATCAGAACACGGGTTGATTTAGTCATTTCCCGCAACATCCGTACGAGCTCTGGCTTCATTTTTTCAGCCAAATCTTCCTGAAGCTGCCCCATTACTTCGAGCACTAGATGATTTTCAACGATCTTAATTTCCTGCTCCAAAATCGCCAGCTCCATACTTTTTCCAGCTTCTTGGAAGTGCTGTTTGATCCGAGGCATTGCTAAATTCAAAGCAGATTGGCTCAGAAAAACTTCCTCCACAAGTGGTGCTAAGTGGACCTTTTCTATAGTTTGCTCTTTTGTTTCCGCTTGGACTTTGATTTTATCATCCATTAGCTTTTGAGTCTGACTTAGACTTTTGGGAATGGAGATGGTTTTAGGAAGTACTGTCCCTTTGGTTACTGCGGATTCGGAAATGGCTGGATTTACAACTGGCGTTGATTCTTCGGGAGCAATTGCCTCACTCAGGCTTTTTTTTTTGCCTCCTCAGAGGCCAAGGTAGCCAGACGAAACGCTTGGGGAAGTTTGGCAATTTTCATTAAGGCCAATTCCACATGCAAGCGCTGATTCTTGCTGGTTTTGTAATGGATATCGCATTGGTTGGCAATGGTCAGTGCCGACAATAAAAATGAAACCGATGCCGATTGGCATTGCTGCAAGTATTTCTTTTTTACACTATCGGAAACTTCGATCAATTCAATCGTAGCGGGATCTTTCGAGACCAATAAGTCTCTAAAATGCTCACAGAGTCCAACAATGAAATTGTGCCCATCAAATCCTTTTTTGAGAATTTCATCGAAAGTCAAAAGTACTCCTGCGAGATCTTCTTCCAAAAATGCATCCACAACCTTGAAATAATAATCGTAATCCAGGATGTGAAGATTATTGATTGTCTCTAGGTAAGTGACTTTTTTACCAGCAGAATAGGTGACGATCAAAT
>JAHEBE010000406.1 GCA_024642365.1 Algoriphagus sp. | reverse complement strand
AGAAGTAGAATGGGAGTCGAAGCAGTGATTCGAAATGGATTCAACGAAGCGATTCAATACAAGAAAGCTTGGGCGGATTACAATTCGGCTTCTGCTCAGAAAGGAAATACAGCCACTGCACCTGTTTACAATTACAGATTAGAGACTTTGGCTGATATCCTAGATGGAAAAATCATCATTCACTGTCACTCCTATCGAGCAGATGAAATCTATATGCTCATCAATGTTGCAAAGGATTTTAATATCTCCAAGCTAGTTTTCCAGCATACCAATGAAGGATTCAAAGTTGCTCCAGAGATTGCAAAATATACGATGGGTGCTTCTGTTTTTGCAGATTGGTGGGCTTATAAGTTTGAAGTTTATTATTCCACAGCATTCAATGCAGCTATCTTAAATGAGAATGGGGCAATTACCTCTATCAATTCAGATTCTGCAGAATTAATACGACACCTGTACCATGAGGCTGCGAAAACGCAACGATATGGAGGAATGACAGACGATGAGTCTCTGGCGATGATTACGATCAACCCAGCCCGACAACTTGGAATAGCAGATTTAGTAGGCTCAATAGAAGAAGGTAAACAAGGAGATTTGGTGATTTTCGATTCTCATCCCCTCTCCTCTTACACAGTACCTCAAATGACTTTTGTAGATGGTGTGAAGTACTTCGACATCAAAGAAGATAAGAATGATCAGCGCTTGAGCGTAAGTCCTACCGAAATGGTAGAGGACGTTTACCTTCGTCAGCAAACTGAGCGCTGCATGCAGGATACAGAACATCTTTTTGAGATGACTAGCACTTTATTTAATCAAAACTAATCCCCGAAAAATCGAAGACATGAACAAACTAACAAAATTCGTTTTCGCCTTCCTGATTGCATTGCTACCAATGATGGCAATGGCACAAATCGACGGGGAGTTTATCAAACCCCGATCAGGCAAATTCTTATTGAAAAATGCTACCGTGGTAACGATCACCAAAGGCGTTTTAAATAATACATCCGTCTTGGTTGAAAATGGAAAAATCCAAGAAATTGGGACTTCTATCGCAGCCAATGGAGCGGAAGAAATTGATTGCACTGGATTATTTATCTATCCAGGAATGATTGATAGCGGTACTCGCTTAGGACTTGCTGAAGTGAGTTCAGTGCCCGAAACTGTAGACTTTGCAGAGGTAGGTAACTTCACTCCTAACATGCAAGCGCTAACTGCAGTCAATCCAAACTCAGAAGCAATACCTGTGACCCGCGTTTCAGGAGTAACAACAGTTTTAACAGTGCCTTCTGGAGGATTATTTCCAGGCACAGCAGCCCTAATCAATTTGAATGGTTATACGCCAGATCAAATGTATGCTGGTTTCAAAGCTGTGGTTATGAACTTCCCTAGCTCTGGCCGAAGAGGAAGATTTGATCGAAGATCAGATGATGACATCAAAAAAGCCAATGAAAAGGCGCTGAAGGATGCCAATGAACTATGGGAAAATGCAAAGACCTACAACAGCATGAAAATGGCTGGAGCTTCCTTGGAATATTATCCGGAAATGGATCAATTGGCTAAAGTCATCAGCAAGGAGTTACCACTTTTGGTTCAGGTAGATGCTGCATCTGATATTCAAAATGCCCTGAAATGGCTGGAAGGAAAGGATGTGAAAATTATCCTAAGTGGCGTAGCTGAAGGTTGGAGAGTAGCAGATCAAATTGCTAAAGCTGGATACCCAGTAATCACCGGACCAGTTCAGGAACTTCCTACCCGAGAGTCCGATCGCTATGATACTCCATATGCAAATGCAGGTAAACTTGCAAAAGCTGGTGTTAAAGTTGCCATTCGTACAGATCAAATTGAAAATGTCAGAAACTTGCCTTTCCATGCTGCATTTGCAGCTTCTTACGGATTAGGAAAAGAAGAAGCTTGGAAAGCAGTGACTATCAATGCTGCAGAAATCTTTGGTCTTGCAGATCAAGTTGGATCAGTTGAAAAAGGCAAAGTGGCAAATCTGATTGTTGCTACTGGTGATCCTTTTGAGACGCGCTCACAGATTATGCATGTATTTATCGATGGCTACCGAATTCCACTTTCGAATCGACATATCCGTCTTTATCAAGAATTCTTAGAGCGTTCTCCAGGATTGGAGTCTAAGTAATTTTGAAAAAGTTTAAACCACAAGAAATTCATTCTATGGAATGTTTTTCTTGTGGTTTTATTATTTAGGACAAGCTAGACAAGCTTTAGCTAATCGGTTTTTCCTCATTATTTTCTTTAAAATAATTCAACCCACTATGAAACTATTCAACTCACTTTTAATGCTTGGCCTGGGGACTTTCGCTTCCCAACAACTTCAAGCGCAACAATTGGATGGCTTTTTTCAAAAAAGTAAAGCTGCTGAGAAATCCATCGAAGCAGATTATTTGAAAGCAGTTCAATTTGATCGATTCAAAGTTCACCTGAAGGAATTGACCAAAGCTCCTCATATCGCAGGTACGCCTGAAAATGAAGCGGTAGCAGATTATATGTCAGAAGTGATGCGAGCGGCTGGCATGTCGGTTAAAATTCATCCTTACGATGTTTACCTTCCTAATGATCCAGGGGAATCCTTACTCCAGTTGGTCAGCCCTACCACGATGACACTTTCACAGCAAGAAGGTCCAGTGGAAGGC
>JAHEBE010000405.1 GCA_024642365.1 Algoriphagus sp. | reverse complement strand
TTTTATCGGGTTCACAATTCCTACATCGTCAGGCTGGATGCGATTAAGGCTTTCGTCAATCAAGACGGCCCCAGTTTGATGCTTTCTAATGGCACCCAGGTACCCGTTTCAAGATCTCGAAAAGCTGATCTTCTAAACTTATTAAATCACTAACCAAACTTTGGTCAGAAGCTATTTAGAATACTTTTATTGCTGCCCATTCGAGAATGGGTTTCTAGTTTTTACCCTTGGGGCACTTTTTATCCTGACGGTTTATCATTTCATCCTGTTTTTTCAGCAAAAGGATAAAACATACTTGCTGTATAGTGGCTATACCTTTTTCATTTTCCTCTCCCAGTTCAATCGGATGAAGGAAGGCTTCCTCTATGAATTAGGGGGACACATATCCTGGATTGTAGATTATCCAATGATTCACACAGAAATCTACTACATCCTATATGTCTTGTTTGCCCTTAGTTTCTTGAATATCAAAGAAAAGCTACCGAAGTGGCACAAAGGCATTATGATCGGGCTTTGGGTGATCATCTCTTATTGCGTACTCCTGTTTTTGTATTATGTCTTAGTGGATCATCGTATTTTCGAAGTGTTACTAGGAGGGTATTATGTATTCACTATCCTGATATCCATCCTTGGTCTTGTCGTTTATATCCCATTTTTCAAAGTCGATACGCCGCTTAAATATTACATGATTATTGGCTCTTTTTTACTGATTGCATTTTCAGTTGCCGCTTTGGCAATTCATCAAAATCTGTTCAAACAAGGATTATCTGTGGAGCCTTCTTATGGGTTTTTATATGTTGGCTTTTGGTTAGAGAACATACTTTTTTCGCTAGGATTGGGACAAAAGCAGAAATTGATTTTGGAGGAAAGAAACCAATCCCAAGAAAAGTTGATCGACCAGCTTCAAGAAAATGAGCGTCTTCGAATTGAAGTTCAAAAACAACTTGAGGAAAGCTTCAAATCAATGGAATTAGCAGCTAAGGCCGAAAGGATCAATTCGATACAGGCTTCTTATGACAAAGAACTGGCAGAACTGAAACTTTTAGCTTTGAGGAGTCAGATGAACCCGCATTTCATTTTTAATTCTCTGAACTCCATCAAATCTTATATTATCGAAAATGAAGCGGAGGAGGCGGTTTACTATCTAAATAAATTCGCCAAACTGATCCGAAAATTCCTGGCGTCTACTCGGGAAAAAGAATCGACACTTCAAGAAGAATTGGATACGATGAAGCTGTATGTGAATATTGAAAATCTTCGTTTTGATCAACAAATTCGCTTTTCTATTTCAGGCTTGGAAAAAGTAGATCCCGGAAAAATTCTTATTCCGTCATTATTACTTCAGCCATTTCTAGAAAATGCCATTTGGCATGGTTTATCGCCTAGCAAAAAGGATATGAAACTTCAAATTAGCTTGCTTAATCTGTCAGAAGAGGTTCTCACTTTGGAAATTGTAGACAACGGGATTGGTTTACCTGCTTCAGACCAGAACCAAAAGAAAAAATTGCATAAATCGGAATCAGTGGGGATCTCACTTTCACAGGAACGACTCAAACATTTCTCTCAAAATTATACTCGAGAAGGGGAAATTAAGCTAGTGGACTTAAAGGAAGCTGATCCATCAGAAAGCGGAGTTCAAGTAATCATCAACATCCCGATTAAGCTTCGAGAGTAAGTGAGTAGGACCTGTTGATTTGAATAAGTTATGTTTCTAATCCAAAAGGTGTTGGGAATCGATTTTTGAATTCAAAAACAATAGTTAACTTCCAAATAACATGATCTCATTTTTTCGAAAAATCCGCCAAAAACTCCTCTCCCAAAATCGAGTCACTCGATACCTCGTCTATTCCATCGGAGAAATCCTACTCGTGACTGTCGGGATATTGATTGCCCTACAAGTGAATAATTGGAATGAAAATCGACTCAACCGAATCCTTGAAACCAAGTATTTGAAAGGTCTGCAGCGGGATTTAAACAGAGACATTGATGGACTTGACCTGATGACGACTTACCGAAAAGAGGTCATAGATGCTTCCTTGAAAGTCATGAAAATGAACCCCCCGAATACCATCGAGGAACTGCAGGAAGCTAACGATGAATTCCTGAAAATTCTCTTTTGGGAGGAATTTACCCCAAACAACAATACGTTTAAAGAACTCACCAGTTCTGGCAATCTCAGTCTTGTCAAAAGCGACTCGATCAAAGATCTATTAATGTCCTTGGAGTCTATCAATGCTGAAATTGCTCAAGTGGTAGATCATCTTAGACATGACTATGACCGTTATCTATATGACGAATTGGCCAACTTTGAGTGGATCCCTTTGATTAATATGGATACTTTGGGCTTGAAAAATGAGTTCGTTCAGATCAACGATATTAGCTCAGAGCGATTAGCGGAGCTGAATAAGCAAGCCAAGGGAATTTTAGAGAATGGAACGATCAGAAATGGATGGAAACTTGCTGTCCTCAACAATGCCTTCATTCTTGGATTGTATGATAAAAACAGGGAAATGAATGCACGATTACAGGAGCTCATAGAATCTGAACTCTATTAAAACTGAATTTTAAACCATGATCTCATTTTTTAGAAAAATCCGCCAAAAACTCCTCTCCCAAAATCGAGTCACCCAGTATTTGGCGTATGCGGTCGGAGAGATTTTTTTGGT
>JAHEBE010000404.1 GCA_024642365.1 Algoriphagus sp. | reverse complement strand
ACTTGTTGAATATTTTCCTGCAGCTGGTGACCATGACCGGAGGTGATGTAGCTGAGGCACTTAGCTGGCTGACCAATCTGGATAAGCGCTACAATATGACTAATCCCAATTATGGAATTGGAGATTTTATTGAAGACCTAAAGTCAAAGGGGTATATGACTGAAGAAAATCAAAAAGGAGAATTCAAAATCACGGGAAAAGCAGAGCAAACGATTCGAAAATCCGCATTGGAGGAAATTTTTGGAAAACTAAAACGCAGTAAATCCGGCCAACACAAAACTACCCATTCGGGAGAAGGAGAAGAGCGGGGCACTGATCGTCGGCAATTTCAATTCGGAGATAATCTGGATCAAATTGCCTTGACCGACTCGCTTCGAAATGCACAGGTCAATCATGGCTTATCAGGAGATTATCTTCTGACTGAAAGTGACCTCGAAATCAATGAAAAGGAATTTAAATCACAGACCTCTACGGTCTTGATGATTGACATTTCTCATTCCATGATTCTTTATGGAGAGGATCGTATCACTCCTGCAAAAAAAGTAGCGATGGCATTGGCTGAATTGATCAAAACCCGCTATCCAAAAGACACCTTGGATATAATTGTTTTCGGAAATGATGCCTGGCAGATTGAAATTAAGGATTTGCCCTACTTGCAAGTAGGACCTTATCATACCAATACGGTTGCTGGATTGGAACTTGCCATGGATTTATTGCGGAGAAGAAAAAATCCCAACAAGCAGATTTTTATGATCACTGATGGTAAGCCAACTTGCCTTAAAGTTGGGATTAAATACTATAAAAATGCCTTTGGAATTGACAGCAAAATCTTGAATGAAACGCTGAAACTTGCTGCACAATGCCGCAAATTGAAAATACCAGTAACCACATTTATGATCGCTTCAGATCCTTATTTAAAGGAATTTGTAAAAGAATTTACCAAAGTCAACAATGGAAATGCCTATTACAGCAGCCTAAAAGGATTAGGAGATTTAATTTTTGAAGATTACAGAAGAAACCGAACGAAACGCTTTTAAGCAAATGGACTATAACAAACTGAAGCCAACAGACCTGCAAAAAATCAAAACCCTAGGCCAATTGAAAGCCGCAGGATATCAGGCTAAATCCATCAAAGAAGAACTCAGAGACAATTTGATTCAGAAAATCAAAGCAAAAGAAAATGTCTTTGAAGGAATTTGGGGCTATGAAGACACGGTGATCCCCGACATCGAACGGGCGATTCTATCGCGTCATAACATCAATTTACTTGGACTTCGAGGACAAGCAAAGACGCGAATTGCGCGAATGATGACGCATTTGTTGGATGAACTTGTTCCGGTAATTGCTGGGGCAGAATTGAATGACGACCCGATGCAACCTTTGACGAGTTTTGCAAAAGATCTAATTGAGGAAAAGGGAGACGATACGCCGATTGCTTGGTGGCATCGATCGGAGCGCTATACCGAAAAGCTTGCAACTCCAGACGTATCTGTCGCAGATTTGATTGGAGATGTAGATCCAATCAAAGCAGCCACTTTGAAATTGAGCTACAATGACGAGCGTGTGATTCATTATGGTTTAGTTCCTAGGTCTCATCGATCTATATTTGTCATCAATGAATTGCCGGATTTACAGGCTCGGATTCAGGTAGCGCTTTTCAATATTTTACAAGAAGGTGATATCCAGATTAGAGGATTTAAGTTGAGACTTCCCCTAGATATTCAATTTGTCTTTACCGCTAATCCAGAAGATTATACTAATCGAGGAAGCATAGTGACTCCGCTCAAAGACCGAATCGAAAGTCAGATCATTACTCATTATCCAAAAACACTTGAGATTGGAAAGAAGATTACGGTTCAAGAAGCCAACCTGAAAGGAAAACCAGTGGAAAATATCCACATTCCAGAATTGATGAAAGATCTGATAGAGCAGATCGCTATAGAGGCTCGTGGGTCCGAATATGTGGATGAAAAAAGTGGGGTTTCAGCGCGATTGACGATTTCGGCTTATGAAAATCTAGTCTCTGCCGCAGAAAGAAGACTCTATATGAATGGAGAATCAAACACGGTGGTTCGAATTGCAGACTTGATCGGGGTGATTCCGGCAATAACTGGAAAGGTGGAATTGGTCTATGAAGGGGAGCAGGAAGGAGCTGGATTAGTTGCTTATAATTTGATCGGAAAAGCGATCCGTACGCAGTTTGTAAATTACTTCCCTAGCCCAGAACAAAAGAAAAAGGAGAAACAAGGCAATCCTTATGTACTTCCTTTGGCTTGGTTTGGGGAGGGAAATGTCTTGGATATTTTAGCTTCTGAGTCCGACAAAACCTATAAGCAAGTTTTGCATGGTGTTCCAGGATTGGAAAAAGTTGTCACACAATTGGTGACTAACTTACCTGAGAAAGAGCGAGAATTTTTCATGGAGTTTGCACTGCATGGACTAGCAGAGTATTCACAATTGAGTAAAAACTTACTGGATACTGGACTTCAATTTAAAGACTTGTTCAGTTCCATGTTTGATATGGGCGCGGGAGATGCCGATGATTTTGAAGAAGATGATTTATAAAAAAAAGAGCCTTTTGGCTCTTTTTTTTATTTAAGGAGTATTAATAAGATTCCAATCAATGCAGGGAAACCTTGAACCCAAAAGATTTTTTTACTTGCTGTAA
>JAHEBE010000403.1 GCA_024642365.1 Algoriphagus sp. | reverse complement strand
TTCGAACCAGATCATTCGGTAGGAAGATACAATAGAGGGTTTGCGCTTATGAAAGCTGGTTATTTGGAATGGGCCTTAGATGATTTTGAAGCTGTGCTGAAATCTAATCCAAATCACGTCGAGGCATTAGCCAAAAAAGGGTATTGCCTGGCAAAATTAGGAAATACAGAAGGTTGCCAGATACTTCAATTAGCAGCTTCTAAAGGAAGCATTTATGCACAAAATCAAGCAGAGGTTTGCGCCTAATCGAGCAATCTAGCTTTTAATGCATTTTTATAATTAGGAATTGCTTGTTCGGCTAACCCTAAAAATAAGTATGGCTCAATCATCTCCAATTCCATTAAATGAAAAACACCATCTATGACCACTCCATCTACACGGACATAAAGGCTTTCTGAAGCAAACTCATTTACAAGTTTTTGGCAAGAATCTAATAATTCAGGACTTGGAGAGATTACCGCAATAGTGCCTCCATAATAATGCTGAACACGAAAATCAGCTTTTGCGGGAGTTTTCAATATGGCATGAGAAAAGGTTGCATTGAAAAAAATGAGTGAATACTCCCCTACATCTTGGACTTCTTTTACAAAAGGTTGAATCAAATAATCCTCAGTCTGAAGCAAATTATTGACTTTTTCTTCTTGAGTTTTCCAATCCTGTGCTTCAATTTTTAGCGTATTTTTCGCTCCACCACTTACCAAAGGTTTTACCACCCAAACCGTAGCATCCAGTTTAGATGCGATTTCATTTCCGTCAAATTTGGAACCCTTCGAAAGAATTTTACCTGCTATAACTGGATATCCACGTTGTTCAATTTCCAATAAATACTGCTTGGAAGAATTCCAAAGTATGGTATCCAGCTTATTCAAAACAGGGATATTTTCCTCTTTGCGATCTGCAATCCATTGTAGAAATTCAGGATAATAATCAAAATAATCCCACACTGACTTAATCAATAATTTAGAGAAACGAGTCCAGTCTTCTCCTTTTACCGACCAAGGAATGATTTCATTTGGGATCCCGAGTTCATTAAGGAGATTTGAGAGGATGGCATCTTCATCAATGGTATTCGAGTCATAAGCTCCTGTGGACACATAGCTTACAATCGCAACTGGCTTTTGCATGGAATAAAATTTTGCCAAAAGTATGAAAACGTTAAAAATAAACGGAGCCATTCTTCAAAAATGAATGCTAAGCCTTACTTTTGGGCTTTCGCCCAGCTATGCACCATCGTAAACTAGTCATTATTCCCACCTATAATGAGATAGAAAATATCCGTGAAATGATTCATGAGGTTATGAATCTTGAGGGGAAATTTGAATTATTGGTGATCGATGATGGAAGCCCAGACGGTACTGCTTCGATTGTTTCAGACTTACAAGCTGATTTCCCTGATCGCCTTCACTTAATCCAACGTGAAGGTAAAATGGGACTTGGGACCGCTTATATTACTGGATTTGAATGGGCTTTAAAAAATGGTCATGATTATATTTTTGAGATGGATGCCGATTTTTCGCATAATCCTTCAGATTTAATCAGGCTCTATGAAGCATGCGCTTTAAATGAATACGACTTAGCAATAGGATCGAGATACATCACGGGAGTTAACGTTGTTAACTGGCCAATCGGTAGAGTATTGATGTCTTACTTTGCAAGTGTCTATGTTAATTTCATCACCGGCTTGCCTGTGAAAGATGCAACGGCAGGATTTAAATGCTACCATAAATCCGTTTTGCTAGGAATCAACTTATCAGAAGTGAAATTCATTGGCTATGCATTCCAAATCGAAATGAAATTTACTGCTTGGAAGCTTGGTTTTAAATTGATTGAAGTACCAATAATTTTTACAGATCGGACCAAAGGCACTTCAAAAATGAGTAGCGGGATTTTTAAAGAAGCTGTTATCGGAGTAATCTGGATGAAGCTTAAAAGTATATTTAAGCCTTATAAACTCAATCAAATTTAATTGACTTTATCGGTTCAACTTTGGCAATAACCATCACAGGTATCCAAAGAATTGCAGCAGTAAGAAGAATAATCCCACTATTGATTAATAGCATGATCGGCCAATTCCAATCAATTGGCACATAACTCATGTAATAGCTGGCAGGATCTAATGGAATAAAATGAAGCTGATCTTGGAGAAACCCAATTCCCAAGCCTATGGAGTTTCCAATGATTAGTCCACGAATTAAAATATTGATCCCATTCCAAAAAAACACGCTTCTAATTTGAGAAGTGGTTGCTCCCAGAGCTTTTAGTAAACCGATCATTTGGGTTCGCTCCATGATCAGAATAAATAATATCGCTGCCATATTGAAGATTGCCACAAAACCAATAAGTCCTATAAAGACATATACATTGGTGTCGAGGAGCTTGAGCCAATCAAATATTTCAAGGTATTTTTCTCGACTGTCGATCAATTTAAGGTCGAAATCTATTGCTGATTCGATTACAGAATACTTAGACTCCAGATCTTCCGTGTCTTTTAAAAACACTTCTATTCCACCCACTTGATCTGATGACCAGCCATTTAGATTCCGAATAGTTTGCAACTCACCGATAATTATTTTTTCATCAAAATTTTCTAAGTAGGTTCTAAAAATCCCCACAATTTCTACTCGTCGATACCTTGGAGGTTCTTGGACAAAGTAGAGCGTAATTTTATC
>JAHEBE010000004.1 GCA_024642365.1 Algoriphagus sp. | reverse complement strand
GGAGAAAGAGGTTGGCTAGATCCTGAGAGAGCAATGCTCGAATCCTTGATTAGTATCAAAAGGGCAGGGGCGAAAGTGATTTTAACCTATTTTGCCAAAGAATTTGCAGAAATGCAGAGATGATTTTCAAATTGAGTTGAAAACCAATAAATAGACTGGAGAAATTCAGTCTATTTTTATTTATAGGGATCTATTTGGGGTGGATTCTTGTAAAATTTTGAATTTTTTTGAAATCTGGGTGAAAAAAATAATCAATTTTTAAAAATTTATATTTTTCGTAAAATTCAAGATATAGTTTAAAATACTGAAAAGAAGCACTTTTTAAAATAAAATTTGGTAAAAACCATTATTACCTTAAATCTACTTCATATTGAAATTCTCGGAATCGATTTCAAAGAATTTTATAGAGATGATCGAAATATTATTTTTTTAATCACTTGGTCTATAATATACCTTCATTTTGTGTTTTTTTTGAAAAAAAGGCAATAATTGGTTCAAAAAAGACATTAAAAAGTTTAAAAATTTGTATTAATCTCAAAAAGTGATTTGTTTTTTTATCAATAATATAATTACATTCGAATATAGCTTTTGCTATCAAACCTATTATAAATTCTGAAAAACGTTCAAAATTTCACTTAAAACCTATGAAGTATTTTGTACCCTTAGTCGCTCAAGATGTTGGCGCAACTGCAGATCTATCTGCTGAAATAGCCCAAGGGCTTTTCACTACAAATAATGTGTGGATGATGCTTTCCACAGCCTTAGTTTTTATTATGCACCTCGGTTTTGCAGGTGTAGAAACAGGCTTTGGACAAGCAAAAAACACTGTAAACATTCTGTTTAAAAATACTATTACTCCAATATTGGGATTAATTACCTATGCCCTCGTAGGTTTTTTTCTCATGTATCCTGGATTCGAAACCCCAGGATGGATGGCCTTTGATCTTTCAGGTTGGAAGATGTTTTGGTTTTCACCTGCTGATGCGGATGTGACAGTAGGGTATGCTGGTGGCGGATATACGTATTGGACAGATTTCCTTTTTCAAGGAATGTTTGCTGCTACAGCAGCCACAATTGTCTCTGGAGCAATAGCGGAGCGAGTGAAATTGTCCGCCTACTTGATTTTCACTTTGTTTTTCGTAGGGCTAGTTTATCCTTTAATCGGGAGTTGGAAATGGGGTGGCGGTGCCTTAGATGAAATGGGATTTTATGACTTTGCAGGAAGTACCCTTGTCCATTCAGTGGGAGGTTGGGGAGCCTTAGCTGGAGTTATTTTGGTTGGTCCAAGAATTGGAAAATATGTGGATGGGAAAACTGTCGACAAACCTGGTGCAAGCGTGCCGCTTGCTGTGATCGGTGTATTCATGCTTTGGCTTGGTTGGTTTGGATTCAATGGCGGCTCAGTGTTGTCAGCCGATCCTGCGTTAGTATCCTATGTATTAGTCACTACTTCATTGGGTGCTTGTGCTGGAGGTCTAGGTGGTTTTTTTGCTGGAAACTTTGTTTTCAAAAGACTTGATTTGGGAATGATGCTGAATGGAATCCTAGCAGGTTTAGTAGGGATTACTGCAGGTGCTGATGTAATTACTCCTGCTTCTGCCATAATCATCGGTCTAGTAGCAGGTGTTTTAGTAGTATACTCTGCGGTCTTACTAGATAAGCTCAAACTCGATGATGTTGTAGGGGCGGTATCCGTTCACTTAACATGTGGCGTTTGGGGTACTCTTGCTGTTGGGATCTTTTCTACAAATCCCGAGCACACTTTCCTTACCCAATTGACCGGTGTAGTGATTTGCGGCTTAATGGCCTTCTCTTGTGCTTTTTTAATCTTTTTTGTTTTGAAGAAAACAATGGGTATTCGGGTTTCTGAGGCACATGAAAAAAGTGGATTGGATTCTCACGAACATGGTATCAGAGGTTATACTATCGTCTACGATCAATAAACAATTAAAAATAAAGAACCCCTCCAGCGAAAAAAATACCACTCTCTTTCATCTGGATGGGGTCCTGTTAGTCAACTCTATCATTAACCAACATTTAAAATTAATATGAAAAAATATTTCCTAATCACGCTTTGTTTATCAATGGGCTATTTACCTGTATCAATGGCTCAAGAAGAATCGACAGAAGAAAAAGAAGAATCAGCATTGACCTTATCTGGATCTGTAGATGCTTATTTCAGAACGAATTTCAACGCTCCAAACAAGGGCGAAAATGCCCAGGCTCCGGCTTCGTCATTTGGTAATCTGCCAGGCTTTTCTCTAGGTATGGCTAATATTATTGCAACTTATGAAGGCAAAAAAGCTGGAGTTGTAGCTGACTTGGTATTTGGACCTAGAGGTGAGGATGCTGTTTTCGGATCGCCACTTTATGCTGGTGGACTCGCTGGTAGCTCCCAAATTGTAAACCAATTGTATGTTTACTGGAATGTTTCAGATGCAGTCACATTGACTTTCGGAAATTTCAACACCTTTCTCGGATATGAGGTGATCTCTCCAACTGGGAATTTCAATTATTCCACTTCTTACATGTTTTCTTACGGACCTTTTTCCCACACTGGTTTGAAAGCTGATTTTGCCTTGTCTGACAAGTGGTCACTTACTACAGCGATCATGAACCCAACAGATATGACTGAGTTTAATGCTTCAGGTACCTATACCTTAGGAGGTCAGCTTGGTTATTCCACAGATGCAGGAAGTACTTTTCTGAATTTTGTTTACGGTGATCAAGATGGAAAGCTGACTGATGATGGGAGTTTAGTAGGGAATCAAACATCGGCTGGGAAAACTTTTCAGGTTGATCTAACTACAGGATTTAATGTGTCTGATGCTGTTTATGTCGGTGTCAATACCACATACAATACGACTTCCTCTGGAGAGATTTATACAGGTTCGGATATCAAAGATACTGATGGAGATGGTTCTGGATTCCTTGGTTTTGCGGGATATCTTCAGGCTACAACATCGGAAAAATTTGCTATCGGAATAAGAGGGGAGTATTTCAGCGTATTTAATGGCGGATTAGAAGGTGTTGTTGGGGTAAATGGCGAAGGAGACGGAAACGTATTTGCGATGACTCTTTCGGGAAATGCAAAAATATCTAAGAATCTTACTTTGATTCCTGAACTTCGTTTGGATTCAATGGGTGAAGAGTTTTTTGTCAATAAAGATTTGAATCCAAGTAAATCTTTGGCTTCATTCTTAATCGCAGCAGTATTTGCTTTCTGATATTTTATAGGGTCTATTGTAAATTAAGCCGGAGTGATTTTCACTCCGGTTTTTTTATTTCTGCTAATTAAATTAAAAAGTAGGTTGTTAAAACACCCATAATTTGAAGAAAGGGTTGGCGTGCAATTAAAATCTGGGCAATAAAAACGCGTCATTTTAACATACGAGTTTTTATAAAACAAATTAAATTTTAAAAAATGAAAAAAATCATTTAAAAAATTTCGCTTAAGTATTCAGTTTTTCATGCTTGAAGTATATTTTTGTGTAACCCAAATATACCTTTATGAAAAACGCTCTAATTTTATTGGTGGCATTTCTCGTATGTTCGACTGCCAAGTCTCAGGATTTTTTGCACAAACTCCCAATCAAAAATGCTAAACTGGGAAAAGTTAGTTCTGCCAAAATTAGTTTAGTTTTTGATGCTGATCCATCCACTTTAAAGGGGCCAGTTTCAAAAAATTTTAAAGTTTGGAATAAACAAAGCGCTGCACTAAAGATTCGAACCCGAAAAGTGATCAATAACCCGAAAGGTTTGGCGGCAAAAAACAGAAAAGTTTGGGAAGAATCAGAAAGCCCTAATGTATCTTCTAAGGCAGCCTATCAATTGCCAAAATCCATGCGGCCAAAAAAAGTGTGGTGGCATTAAAAAAAGGCCTTGAGTAATTTCAAGGCCTTTTTTTATAATTCTTCTTCTCGCTCAAGCATCAAGATGCTATGCTGAGGGACGATAAAATATTTTTCACCTTCATAGATCACCTCATGGGCACCAGAAAGCAAGAAAATGGCTAAATCACCTTCTTTCGCTTGTAGTGGCACATATTTTACTTTTTCCTCGTTATCCATCCATGGTTCTGGATCCTCGGTTTGAACAGGAATTGGATAACCCGGTCCAGCTTTTATGATATAGCCTTGCTGAACTTTCTCTTTCTCCTGCACTCCTGGGGGTAAGTATAGCCCAGATCCTGTTTTATCATTAGGTCGCTTTAATCGGATCAAAACCCGGTCACCCACAATAATCAGTCTTTTCAATTTGTTTTCAGCAGTCAATTGCATCTGTTTTGAATCTTAAGTCAACAAGCAAAAGCCAAGAATCGCGATTCTTAAATCTAGATTCTTGGCTTAGGAATTGGTAGCAGCACAGTTGCTTTCGGTGCTGCTATTATTTATACGAAACTTACTTTTTCTCTTCGCTTACTTCTTCGTAATCTACATCAGATACCCCGTCGCCAGTTGTACCTTCTCCAGAACCTGCATTCGCGTCTGGTCCTGGCTGAGCACCTGTCGCTCCAGCTGCATTGTACATTTCAGATGATGCAGCTTCCCATGCTTTGTTTAAGCCATCCATAGCAGCGTCAATCCCTTCGATATTCTGCGCTTGGTGAGCTGCTTTCAAAGTTGCAAGAGCAGCTTCGATTCCAGATTTATTTCCTTCAGATAATTTTTCGCCGTATTCTTTCAACTGCTTTTCTGTTTGGAAAACTAGGCTATCGGCTTGGTTTAGTTTGTCGATCTTTTCTTTTTCAGCTTTATCAGTTGCAGCATTTGCTTCTGCCTCAGCTTTCATACGATCGATATCTTCTTGAGAAAGTCCTGAAGACGCCTCAATCTTGATTTTCTGCTCTTTACCGGTTCCTTTATCCTTAGCGGATACATTTAGAATACCGTTTGCATCGATATCGAATGTCACTTCAATCTGCGGTACTCCTCGCTGTGCAGGCGGAATATCAGAAAGTTGGAATCTTCCGATGGTTCGATTGTCTTTAGCCATTGACCGCTCGCCTTGAAGTACATGGATGTCTACTGCTGGCTGATTATCTGCAGCGGTAGAGAACACTTCTGACTTTTTGGTTGGGATTGTGGTGTTGGATTCGATCAATTTGGTGAATACTCCGCCCATTGTTTCGATACCCAAAGAAAGTGGAGTCACATCCAAAAGAAGGACATCTTTCACTTCACCTGTCAATACACCACCTTGAATTGCAGCTCCGATCGCTACAACCTCATCAGGGTTAACTCCTTTTGAAGGCTTCTTTCCGAAGAATTTTTCCACTTCCTCCTGAATTTTTGGAATTCGTGTAGATCCTCCGACCAAGATTACTTCATCGATGTCAGATGGATTCATGCCTGCATCAGCCAAGGCTTTCTTACAAGGCTCCATTGATCTTCTTACCAAGTTTTCAGATAATTGCTCAAATTTGGCTCTGCTCAAAGTTCTTACTAAGTGCTTTGGTCCTGTCTGTGTGGCAGTGATGTATGGAAGGTTGATTTCAGTTGAAGCTGAACTTGAAAGTTCAATTTTAGCTTTTTCTGAAGCTTCTTTCAATCGCTGAAGTGCCATTGGATCTTGTCTCAAATCGATTGACTCTTCTGTCTGAAACTCATCTGCCAACCAATTGATGATCACTTGATCAAAGTCATCTCCACCAAGGTGAACATCACCATTGGTAGATTTTACTTCAAACACACCGTCACCAAGTTCAAGAACTGAAATATCGAATGTACCACCACCAAGGTCATACACAGCAATTTTCATGTCCTGATTTTTCTTGTCCATACCATAAGCCAAAGCAGCAGCAGTAGGCTCATTGATAATTCTTTTTACTTCCAAACCAGCAATTTGACCGGCTTCTTTGGTCGCTTGACGCTCCGCATCATTAAAGTATGCAGGAACTGTGATTACTGCTTCAGTGACTGTTTGACCAAGGAAATCTTCAGCTGTACTCTTCATTTTCTGAAGAATCATTGCTGAAAGCTCCTGAGGAGTATAAGATCGATCACCGATTTTAATAGCTACGGTATCGTTTGATCCTTTTTCTACTTTATATGATGCGTGCTTTTTCTCTTCTGTAATTTCGGAGAATTTTTTACCCATGAATCGCTTCACAGATGAAATGGTGTTTTGAGGATTAGTGATGGCCTGTCTTTTTGCAGGGTCACCTACTTTTCGCTCACCATTTCCATTATCAAGAAAAGCCACAATTGATGGTGTGGTTCTTCTTCCTTCACTGTTTTGAATGACTACAGGTTCATTACCCTCCATTACAGCTACGCAGGAGTTGGTAGTACCCAAGTCAATGCCGATAATTTTTCCCATGATTATAATTGATTTTTAGTTTCTGATTTAATACATGACCCCTTCTTCAAGCTATGTGCCATCCACGAATTGGCCAGTTTTTGTGTCAGATTGGCAGAAAAATTACTCCTGGAATTTCATTTTTCTTCCGGAAATGTCAATAAAGCTTTGTCAGCACTACCTGACTGACAGTTTTTAGAATTGATTTATCCATTTTAATTTCTTTGACGAAGAATTAATTTTTTCTGATTCAGAGGAGTTATTTTTGGGTCATGAATTCAGCTTTGAAGATCCAGGATATTTATATCTACCCCATTAAATCATTGAAAGGGATTCGTATGGAATCTGCAAAAGTCCTTGAAAGAGGATTGCAATATGATCGAAGATGGATGCTAGTCGATCCTACTGGGTGTTTTTTGACTCAGCGGACACATGCCAACATGGCTTTGATCCAAGTTGAATTGAAGGAGGACCACTTGCTAGTATTTAGTTCACTCGATTTAAAAAATCAAATAAAAATACCATTTGAGCAGAAACTGGACACCCTGATTGAGGTTGAGATTTGGGATGATCGCTTAATGGCAAATTTGGTTAATCCTGAATTTGACCAATGGTTCTCTGAATTACTTGGAATGGATTGCAAGTTGGTAGTCATGCCGGAATCTTCCCAGCGTAAGATCAGCTCAAAATATGCAGTGAATTCCGAATCGGTAAGTTTCGCAGATGGGATGCCATATTTAATTATAGGTCAAGAATCGTTGAATCATTTGAACTCAAAATTGGAGCATCCAGTACCCATGGATAGATTTCGACCAAACATTGTTTTCTCTGGTGGAGAAAGTTTCCAAGAAGATAGCTGGCAGAAAATCACTTTAGGTAAAGTGGATTTTCAAGTTGTCAAGCCATGCGCTCGCTGTGTTTTAATCACAGTAGATCAAGTAACAGGTAAAAAAAGCAAAGAACCGCTTCAGACACTTTCTTCTTATCGGACCTTAAATAATAAAGTTTATTTCGGACAAAATGCTGTGGCTTTAGAGGAAGGGTATATTCACATTGGAGATTCAGTAATGCTCGATGATCAGTAGGAGATATTATCGCCTGATCGCCCTTTGGGTGTTAGCAGAGACTTTCTTAGGTGGACTTTTGCATGCCTTTCGGATTCCTCTTGCAGGTGTATTTATTGCCTGCTTTTCTGTGCTGTTTATTTCTTTGATTTATTCATCCACTGGTAGTTCGAAAAAGCTGATCCATGCCACCTTAATTGTATTGGTGTTTAAAATGCTTTTGAGTCCACATGCACCGCTTGGTGCATTTTTGTCTGTAGCTCTTCAAGGTGTCGTAGGAGCTTTTTTATTAAAAGTAATTCCTTCACAAAAAGCCGCAAGGATGCTTGTAGCAGTTTTTGCCTACTTGCAATCTGCAACAATGAAGTTGATTAGTTTGACAATCCTTTTTGGGATGGGTTTTTGGGATGCTTTGGATGAATTTATGATATCGATAGTAGATTACTTCCCGTTTTTGGCCACGGTACTTAGTGCCAAAAACTTGGTCTTGAGCTACCTCGGTATCTACTTATTGGCAGGAATCGTAGTGGGATGGATGATTGGAAAGGTGACATTGAATGCAGACCGATCCTTGATTCCTTTTTGGAAAGAGTCCCAGATCTTAGACTCCAAAAAGAATCAAAAAATAAATTTTGAATGGTCTCTGATTGCAGTTTTAGCAGCTATTTATTTTGTGCCAGGGATTCCTGATTCCTTTCAAGAAATGTGTCTTAGGGCCGCAATTTTATTGACAGCTTGGACATTATTCCTTGGTCCATTGATCAAGAAAGCACTTTTTTCATTTTTGGGAAACCGAAAATCAGGATTACTTCGAGAGATTAATTTGATTGAAGGGATTCTGCCAGAAATGAGAAGTAATTTGAAAATTTCCTGGAAAGCTGCCTCTAGACAAAAACCGTATCAACGAATTCCTTTCTTTGTGAAAACCTGGGTCCAGATTAGTTTGTGATCTTTCTCTTATTATTCTTAGATAACCAGATTTGTAGGTTTCTTAACGGTAATTTTTTACTGTTTCAATAAATACCTTGACCATTTCCGGATTAATATCAGGATAAACGCCGTGACCTAAATTGGCAATGTGTCGGGTTCCTTTGAATTGATCCATCATTTCTAAAGTTGCATTTCTAACTTGGTCAGGGTTGCCATAAAGTGCTGCCGGGTCAAGGTTTCCTTGCAAGGTCTTTGTTTCACCAATCAATCTTCTTGACTCAGCAATGCCCATATTCCAATCCAAACCGATAGTTTCACAGTTCAATTGACCCATTTCTTCACGCGCAAAAAATGCCCCTTTTGCAAAAACGGTTTTGGGCACCACTGTGATAGCATCACAAATCTGTGCGATGTAACGGTGCGAAAATTCAGCATATTGTTTTGGCCCCAGGATACCCGCCCAACTGTCAAAAATCTGTACTAAATCAGCACCGGCTTGGATTTGAGCCTTTAAATAATTGATGGTGCTATCCGTAATCATTTGTAATAATTGGTGCGAAAATTTCGGCTGCGTATACAACATTTCCCTTGCTTTGGAGAATGTCTTCGAACCAGAACCTTCGATCATATAGGCAAAAATAGTCCACGGAGCTCCTGCAAATCCAATCAATGGAACGCGTCCTGCCAGATTTTTCTTCGTGATTTCGATTGCCTTGATCACATAGCTGAGATCATTTGCTCCATCCGCTACTCGAAGTTTATCGAGATCTGCGGTGGACTTTACTGTATTTGGAAACCAAGGGCCACGCTTTTCTACCATTTCGTAGGGTAGTCCCATAGCTTCAGGAATTACAAGAATGTCTGAAAAAATAATCGCTGCATCCACACCCAAAAGGTCCACAGGCTGAATAGTTACTTCAGCTGCTAGTTCAGGAGTTTGAGCAAGTTCAATAAACCCACTGACACTCTCTCGTACAGCACGATATTCTGGTAAAATCCTCCCTGCCTGACGCATCAGCCAAACTGGTGTTCGTTCTGTTTTTTCTCCCTTAGCAGCTCTTAGCAGCAAGTCATTTTGTAATTGCATGGGTGCAAAGATAAGGAGCAAATTTTATTTGGGGAGAGGAAAATTAGAACATAAAAAAATCAGGAAGACGATTTCGCCTTCCTGATTGTGGTAATTGTTGGTTTAGGTATAATGGTATTGGAAAAGATTTTTATTTTCTCAAATCGATTCTTTTGAAATCTTCATCTTTTAACCCCAGCATCGCCGTGACGGCCTCATAGTTTGTAAAGTCAATCCTATTTTTCGCATAATCTCCTGGTACTACAATCACCCTGAATAACTGATTTAGCCTCCATTCAGGTCCAAGATCAGCAGGGTTAATTGCTCCATCTAGAAATAGTCTGAAATCAACTTTTGAAAAATCGTAGTTGTAAATCAAAACTCCCCCTTCATTGAAAAAAACCGTTTGGGGCAAAGCTCTCCAAACTGAATTGCCTCCGTCAAGCTCCCATTCAATAAATGCCAAGACGACATCACTTTCTATTATGGCAGGTGTAAATTTGAATTGTTCGCTGTAATTATTCGCGGCAGTGAAGTTGACATCGACTTCAAAAACTTCTGATACGATATTTACTCCATCCAAACCATCTAGTCCTGGAGGACCTTCAGGACCTTCACAAGCTTGGAATAGAATTATTCCAAAAAGGAATAGGGGCATTGCTAGTAGCTTTTTCATCATAGTGGTTTTTTGGTATGCCTATTTTCACGTGAGGAATGCTAACTAGGTTTCTTAAAAAATCTTAACCAGGGTCAAGTATAGGAGCGATTACTTGGACTTCATTTTCTTGGATGAGCTTATCAACGAAAATTCCATTCAAAACCAGGTTATTCTCAGCGGCAAATGCGGCAAGTTTTTCTTTGACCTTTTCAGGTCCTGGCATTATCCAACTGCTTCCAGATATTTTTGCCACTAGGTAACGCTTCGCTTCGAACGATTTGAAATCATATCCTTCTTCAGGCAATAATTGATTTATTCCTACAAATACAATCATGGTATCGAGTTTTCCAGCCGGTTCCACCTCGTAAATGGTGTATAGAAATGTACCCGCATTCAAACTTTTTTTGGTTTGAATTTCTTGAAAAATCTCGCCTAACTTTTCATCTTGAGGAATTCCAACAAAAGTTTTCCCTACCAAATTTTCCGGCTTTTCATTTATCAGCTCGATAATTATTGGGTTATTTCCACCTAATTGATCATAGCCCCAATATCCAAAACCCAGGAGTAATACTAGGAAAACGGCGAGGATAAGAAATTTCTTTTGCATGGATTAGAAAATGTATCGAACACCAATTCCTCCTTGACCTTTGATATGTCCTACTCGGTCTAAAAGTTCCAAAAACATTCCAGCCTCTACAAAAATATTCATCGGTAGCTCATCAAAATAATATTCAGCTCCGATAAAAGCCTCTGGACCAAAATCTATATTGGTTCGGGTTTCTTCAAATATTGGAGTATTGCCATTTGAAATCAAACCGTCCGTGTATCTGTAAGTTAGCGAAGCAGTCCGTAACTGCACTCCAGCTCCGCCATAGCCAAGCAAATATCCTTGTTCTATGCCAAAGACATCTGTAATGTCTTCATTGTAGGCGAGCCTGCCATTCAAAGAAATCCCTTTTTTGGCGCTATGTGAAAGATAAAAGGCACTGGAATTTGGGGGATTATTTTCAAAATCCCTTTGGAAATAGCTTGCTCCGTTGAGGCCTGCACTTCCGAGCATCAGCTCAAAAGAGACGTAATCTGAAATAAAATCCTTGAAAGTGACTGAAATTGGTTCGCCGATTCTCAAACCAATGCTTCTTTCTTGAGCTTGGCTTAGAAAAGGGAATAGAATAAATAAGAGGATGATTTTGTACTTCATGGGGTAATTCTGATTTTTTCCGATACTTCGCAAAAACCAGGCTAGATCGCCATTGTCTTCAATTGCATTTGGTGAAGCTGGGTGTAAAAGCCTCCAAGTTCAAGTAGGTAATCATGACTTCCTGACTCTACGATCTCCCCTTTATGCATTACAATAATTTTGTTTGCTTTTTGAATAGTCGATAGTCGGTGTGCGATCACAATGGAAGTTCTGCCCTTCATCATTTTATCAATTGCCTCTTGAATTAGTTCCTCGGTTTCAGTATCTACAGAGGAGGTGGCTTCATCCAAAATGATGATTTCAGGATTGTAAACTATCGCCCTTACAAATGAAATAAGTTGACGCTGTCCGACAGAAAGGGTTGCTCCTCGCTCCATGACATTGTAATCCAGTCCCCCGGGGAGACGCTCGATAAAGCGTTTTGCCCCCACCAAATCGGCTGCATACATGACTTGTTCTCTTGTTATTTCTGGATTGCCAAGGGTAATGTTGTAAAAGATGGTGTTTGAAAAAAGGAAAACATCTTGAAGTACTACGCCGATATGCTTTCGCAAAATGCCCAATTCAAAATCTTTGATACTATGACCATCAATGGTGATTGAACCTGTATTGATCTCATAAAACCTCGAAATCAAATTGATAATGGAAGATTTTCCTGCTCCGGTTGCACCCACCAAGGCAACAGTTTCCCCTGGCTTTACTTCGAAACTGATATTTTTGAGAACATAATCCTCATCCACGTAGGCAAATGAAACGTCTTTGAACTCGATGTGTCCTTTCACTTTTTCTGGTGCAAAATCCCCTTCGTTGTCAATATGTTCTTTACTCTCTAGTAGTTTGAAAATCCGAGATGAACTCACTACTCCCATTTGAAGTGTGTTGAACCGGTCAGCAATCATTCGAATTGGCCTAAAGAATAATTGAAGGTACATGATGAAAGAAATCAATACACCTATCTGAAGGTCCATCCCCAACACACCTACCGCTCCATACCAAACGACCAAGCCAATGCCTATTGCCTGAATGATTTCGGCAACAGGAAAGTAGATGGAATAATACAAAACTGATCGAATATGAGCCCGAGCATGTTCCTTGTTGATTTCTTGAAACTTTTGAAATTCTCGATCCTCCCGATTAAAAATCTGCACGATATTCATCCCAGTGATGTGTTCCTGAAGAAATGAATTTAGATTGGAAACAGCGTTACGGACATCATTGAATGTCACCTTGATTTTTTCTTTGAACACATAAGTGGAGATCACCATCAAAGGAAGGGTACACAAACTCACAAGCGTGAGCTTCCAATCGATGTAAAACATGACTCCAAGAATCGTAACGAGCTGGAGTAAATCACCAATTATAGCAGCCAGACCCTCACTAAATACATCAGCGAGCGTTTCGATGTCAGAAATATTCCGGGTCACTAATCTTCCGATTGGTGTATTGTCAAAGAATTTTAATCGAAGTTTGAGCAGGTATTTGTAGAGTTTTACCCGGATGTCTCGGATGATCACTTGCCCGATCCAGCCTGAATAATAGGTGTGAGCCCATTGCACGATGGCTTGTAGAATCATCAAGCCAATCAATAAATACATGATTCGCAAAAGCCCTGCACCATCCCCTAAGGCTACATAATCATCTATCGCAACTTGGATATAATAAGGACGCGTGGGGGCAAGGATTGCCATAGCGATCGTTAGAAAGACCAAAAAGTAGAATTGGGAGCGATAGGGTTTGACAAAAGTGTAAAGTTCCTTTAAAACCTTGGTGTCAATGATTTCCCCTGATGATTCCTTTTCTTTAGCTAAGCTCAAAATTTATTAATCTAAGTAGATTTCTGACGAATATTCGATTTTACTCAAGTACAAACCTTTTGCGGGAGCGGCTTTGCCTGCATTTACCCGCTGTTTGTCCATTATTATTTGCTTCATTTCCTCCACTGGTCGATGATGGTAGCCAATCTCAATTAAAGTACCGACGATTGTTCTTACCATTCCACGGAGAAATCTGTTAGCAGTTATATGGAATAACAATTCATCCTCTTTTTGTTCCCAATAAGCCGATTTTATTTGACACCGAAAGTGCTTGACATCGGTTTTGATTTTGCTAAAGCATTCAAAATCTTCGAAATCCAACAGATATAAAGCTGCTTTATTCATTGCCTCTATGTCAGGATTGTAAAAACATCTCCAGGCTAATTCATCCAAAAAGGGATCTTTCCTAAATACGATTCGGTAAACGTAGGATCTCCATCTGGCATTAAATCGGGCATGGGCATCCGATTTTACTTCCCGAATCGAATGTATAGCAATTTCTTTGGGTAAAATCCCATTTATTGCTTTAAGGAATTTTTCCTTTTCAAACGGTAAATCTGTTTCAAAATGACAGACCTGCATCTTTGCATGCACTCCGGTGTCTGTGCGTCCGCTTCCAACCACAACCATTGGTACTCTGAAAAAAGTTGACATCGCTGACTCGATGCATTCTTGCACAGAAAAAGCATTTTCTTGAATCTGCCAACCATGAAAAGGGGTGCCTTTGTAACTTAATTCTAGAAAATAGCGCTTGGATTCACTCATGAACAGCAAAGATACTATTCCCGATCAATTCAGGAAGAATATTGAATTCTTGGAAAGCTACGTAGAACCGCTTTTCTTTGGCAAAAATTTAAAGTTATGATTCAACGGGTTCAAACAATATTCTTATTTCTGGTAGTAATTTCCATGGGAGTGACTATCGGTATGCCAATTTGGGAGCAACTAATGACCAGTTCTGGTTCAGGTGATTCGTGGATGCTGTCTGCGTTTACCCTTACAAATTTGGATGCAGCCGGTGCGGAAATTCAGGCTTCTTCGAAGTGGTACATCGCAGCCTTAGCTTCTTTTTCAGGTCTACTGGCATTGATTTCAATATTTCAATACAGCAATAGAGGTCGTCAGATGATGCTCAATATGGTCAATAGCTTGGTTATGGTAGGCCTAGTTGTGGCGGTTTTCCTCACGACTAATGGAATAAATTCTGAAATAAACGCTCCTGACGCAGGCACCTACCAAGTCGGATTCTGGGCGATCTTAGTAGCAATGGTTTGCAATATGCTGGCGAATCGATTTATTCGAAAAGATGAGGCCCTAGTAAGATCTGTCGATCGAATCCGATAAAAGAAAAAATCAAAAAAATAGCCGGCGATGAACCGGCTATTTTTTTTACCAAAATCGGATACCGATAGTTGGGTAAAAAGTTTTTAAGTTTTCGGTGCCGATGATGCCTACTTGAATTGATATGTTTTGATTTATTTTTCGACGGTAAAAGGCTTGCATTGTGGTTCCGGTGAATAGTTGACTATCATTGGAATTCAATAAAATCCCCGCTCCGAATACATTTGCTGAATTTGATTTTGGATTGCTGCGGTCCCAACGGAACTCCAAATTTGCAAACCAATTGCTATTCACTTTGATGTTTTTTTCTATCCGTTCCGGAAAATAAACAGTATTGACTAAGGATGCGCCGATATCAAATTTCCTAAAATTAAACATCGCTTTAGCTCCAAAAGTAGGCGTAAAGCTTCCCCCTGTATAATCCATACCCAAGACAAGTCCGAGTTCCAATTGATCCACATAGGGTAAATATTTCCGCTCTAAATCAAGGATTACTGCATCTTGTTTGGTATTGCCATATTCTTCACTCAGTCGATAAGTCAGCGATTGGAATTCTGGAAAATCGGTAGTTTCTTTCAAGACTTTGGAAAATCGATCTTCAAGCTCTTCGATTTGATACTCTGTACTGTTAAACATGAGTATTAATTTCCCCTCATTAGGCAAATCAAATACGAGAGTGTCAGTGATAGGGTATTCGGAATTGAGTTTTTCCATCTCGTTTCCGAAGAGCTTATTTTCAAATTCCTGTGAAAAAGTGGAAAATGAAACAAGCATAGCAATGCCAGTGAGAAGTGTAAATCTTTTCATTTTGGTATTAGTTTAAGGTTGGTTTTTAATTTTTATCTCCGATTCGGATGCGTTTGGATCTGGAAATACTCCCAGTCTGTTTAGATTCAAGCGTGCTTGGATCTTGCTTCCCAAAACTTGTTTTCACTTGAAATCCATTTGCTTTTATTCCCCATGAAATCGTCACCTCATGGAGAGTTTTTGGATTAGAAATATTTTTATTCTCGGGATCAATGTCAGATTTCTCGGGCAGGATGATCTCCTTATTGGTCGCGATTAAATCAATTTCAGGAAGGGAAATACTGACTTGCGGAAGGTCTTGATTCTTCACCTGAGCTTTGCTGGCTAGCCTGGGTTTAGTGGAAGCTATTCTTTTGGGTTCTAAGGACTCTTTTGTTGGTTTGGTTAATTCGAATGGAATCTCCAATTCTTCAATTTGAGTCAATTCGTGTTGTTTGTCGAAACTAGAAATTGATAATTCTTCTTTGGTTAATAAAAGTGTTGATAGTAACAATCCTCCGATTAAGGTGGCTGCAATTCCGAAGTAAGGCCAAAGGACAATTTTATGTTTTTCATCTAATCGGTTGACGATTTTCTCCCAAGTATTTCCTTCAGGTTCATACTGTGGAAGATTTGAAAGGTGTCCTGTTAGTTGTTTTTCAAAGCTAACTTCAGCCATGATTTTCTCCCAGCTGTCTTCCTTTGGGCTATGATGATTCGATAGATTTTTCATGCTTGAAGGAGTGTTTTTATTCTTTTTTTCAAGAGTCCTTTCGCATAATTCAATTGCGATTTGGAAGTGCTTTCACTTATGCCTAGGAGCTTAGCGCATTCCTGATGCGGATATCCCTCCACTGCCACCAACATAAAAACTGCCCTAGATCCCGCTGGGAGACTTCTTATTGCTTGGTCCAAAAGCTCTGCATCAAACCAAGAATTCAACTCATCATGGGATTCATCAGGAACTCCATCAAGAGGTTCGAAGCGGATTTGTTTTTTACTTTTTTGGATGGCTTTACGCATTGTGATTGTTTTCATCCAAGAAATCAATGCGTCTGGATGGCTCAGTTTTTTTATTTGCTGGAACACCTCTACATAAGTGTCTTGAAGGACGTCTTGTGCGTCATCCTCATCATTTAGTATCCGAAATGCCAGCGAGTATACCAAGCGTTTGGTCAGTTCAAAGAGCTGAAATTGAGCTTTTCGGTCATTTGAGATGACTTTTTCGATTAATTCCTGATCTGTTTGAATCTGACTCATTTGTGGTGCTTATACTAGGAAGAGTGGTTTAAGTATAAAAAGGTTGGAAACAGTAAATAAAAAAAGCCAGAAAAATATTCTGGCTCCCTCATTTATTGGATTAAAATTTTTCCTTGCTTCATGACTTTTCCAATTGGATCGGCGATTTGATACAGATAAATTCCCCTTGGAGCATTCAATTCAAAATCTATTTGAAGTTCTCCTTCCGGCAATTTGAAAGATTGAACTTCTTGTCCCAAGCTGGAATAAATGGTCATTATTTCCCCGTTATTCCATGGCTTATCTGTTTCGATGAAAATCTTCCCAGAGGAAGGGTTTGGATAAAGTTTAAATCCAAGATTTTCCTCCGGCTCTAATGCAAGGATTACATCAAACTGATAATCCATCCAATTTAATCGGTCTTGAACCCAGGTTTTCAAATAGTTCATTTCCTCAGCATAGGTTTTTCCAATAAAATTATTTGGCCAAATATATTTTCCAAGCACGTCCCATTGTTGAAAATTGCGAGTTCCAGCTTCTCCGATTTCTTGTTGCATGCTATCAATCGCAAACATGATTTTAGCATCTGAAAATGGACCTTTTCGTAATTCTCTCCAGCGATCTGACATTTTATTTCTATATGCTGGGTCTTCTAATAACCGTTTCCACCAAAAATGAATAAACCAATTGTCTTGCGAGCAAACGGAATTAAAGTCCCAAGCCCATCCATCGATATTCGAACCATCGCAATAATTGGCATTGCCAAAAGCTAGATTAAAATCCCAAACTGGACCGGCTGTTAATTTTCCTCCCAAACTCGTCCGATCTTTATAAAAAAAGGTGCTCAAACGATATCCGTCCACATTTCTGCCGATTTCATTGATGAGGGAAAAATCAATAAAACTAGCTACGTTGATGTATTTGGCGTATCCATTAACAGGGTCTTTGAATTCTGTTCCTTTCAAGACTAGTTCAAACTCATCTATATATCCTTTGATGTAATTGAATTGCTCTGGTACGATCTCATCATATTTGGGAGTTTCATAAAGGAATTTTGTCTTTTTAGCTCCTGGGAAAGGTAGGATAGGAGACTCCCACGCTACTTCCTCAGGATCTCCCTTGTCAAACTTAAGAATATATCCTCCAGTCAGTTTGTCACCCGAAATATCTACGGGTTCAATTTTTTTGATGTCAACTCTATTTTTATCGCGTTTGATTTTCTCTGTCAGCAAGTAGACACCCATGTATTGGTTATTCAGAACCAACTCAAAAAATTTTATTCTTGGTGCATAAGTCATGCTTTTGGAAGCGAGGTAATAAGCCAAGGCATTTCGCATGAGTGATTTGTCACTAAAAGGACCATGAAAAACAAAGTCCTCCTCTGCCGGGAATCCCAGCAAAGCGAAGTCAATTCCGTCTTGATTTTCATCCCATAGTTCTAATCCATAGCTTTTTTTAGGGAACATTTGGGAGGTTTGGCCTCTGATTTCGATACCAATTGGTCCGTCGAAATGGTTATAAGGATCTGTGATTTTATTTTCAGTACCTCCACCGTTCCAGATAATTCCCATCCTTCCTAAAACTTTTGGCTCATCTGGTATGGCTACATCAGTTGTAATGACTACGATGGGAAGTTTGGAACTGCTAAGCTGGGCAAATGAGGTGAAGCCAAAACTTACCCAGAGTAAAAGGCCAAATTGGATTTTGACCAAAGAAATTCGTTTCATTCTGCAAAATATTAATAGTATTTTTCCCCCCAAACCTAATTCAAAAATTACATCTTATGAGGCTCGAAACATTAGCAATTCATGGTGGGAATATCATCACTGACTCCGAAAAGCCGGCCATTCAGCCGATCACTTTGAGTACAACCTTTGTTCATCAGCCTGATTCGATGATTTATTCCCGAGCAAATAATCCCAACCGGAATGCGCTCGAAAAGGTCTTGACCAAATTAGAGTTTGGAGCCGATGCTGCAGCTTTTTCTTCAGGCAATGCTGCTGGAGTCGCGGTCTTTCAAGCACTAGCTCCTGGATCTCATATTATTGCACCAGATGATATGTACCACGGGTTGAAAAATGCGATCCTTCAACTTTTCAAAGGGGTCCTCGAGGCTTCTTTTGTAGACATGACAGATTTAAAGCTGGTCGAAAAAGCTTTCCAAGCTAATACAAAGCTTGTATGGATAGAATCTCCCTCAAACCCACTTTTGAAAATTACGGATATCAAAGCTATTGCAGGATTAGCCAAATCTCATCAGGCTATTCTGGCGTGTGACAGTACCTTCGCCACTCCTGTTTTTCAAAACCCGATTCTTCTCGGGGCTGATATTGTCATGCATTCTAGTACCAAGTTTTTCGGAGGGCATAGTGATATTTTGGGCGGAGCCTTAATCACGAAAAAAGCAGATGATTTTTGGGAGAAAATTAGAGTAGTCCAAAAAGTAGGAGGAGCTGTCCCTTCACCTTTTGATTGCTATTATTTATGTAGAAGCATAAAAACTTTGCCTTACCGGATGAAAGGGCATGCGGAGCATGCAGGAATCATGGCAGATTATTTAAATCAGCATTCAAAAGTGGAACGCGTATTTTATCCTGGTTTAAAAAGTCATCCTGGACATGAAATTGCGACTAATCAAATGTCTGGTTATGGTGGGATTTTATCCTTTCAAGTAAAGGGAGGAGCCGAGGCAGCTAACAATCTGATCTCCAAACTCCATTATTTTACGAATGCAACTAGCCTTGGAGGAGTAGAAAGTCTTATTGAAAGACGTGCTGCTTCAGAAGGTCCAGATACTTTGACTCCCCCAAACCTAATTCGTGTTTCTGTTGGTTTGGAGCACTTAGATGATTTATTGGAAGATTTGGATCAAGCCTTTTGATTTATTTTTCAAGAGGAAATCCATTACGATACCAATCTCCGAGACCGCCTTCGAGGTGGTAGACATCCGTATACCCTTGGGAAATTAAAAATTCGGCAGCTTTCTCACTTCTCACACCTGCTGAACAATAGATAAAAATTGACTGATCTTTGCTGAGCTCCTTTATTCTGGATTCAAAATCTGCATCGTAAATGTTTATAACGAGCGCATTTGGAATTTTTCCTTGAGTAACTTCTTCAGGTGTCCGCACGTCAACAATCGTTGCATTTTCTTTGGAAGATAGGTTTTGGAAGTCGACCGCATTGATACTTTTTACTGAATTACGTTGAGCTACTTCAGTGGTTGCCGATTCTTGACTTACCTTTTCTGGTTGACAGGAAATTAGTAGAAGCGAAACAATTGGGATCAGTAATGAAGTTTTCATAGGGGTTGGGTTTTAAACAAAAGTAACTTTTCTCCAAAGAGTTAAAAGTGATTTTTCTCACATGAAAGGGAGTAGGTTAATAATAATTGGGTAGAAAATTTTAAATCCAAAAAAAAATTGGCCTTATACTATCCAACTTATTATAAAGGGTTCGGCGCAAAAATCATTGAATCTACCTCTAATTCGATCCTCAATTCATTAAAAAAAATCTACTATTTTAGGTTAAAATCAGCTTTCGAAAACAGGAGAGAAACTTAGTTTAGAATGGAAAAATTCTATTTTTTAATTCAATTATTCAAGAAATTGCTTTTAATTCAAGAAAAGTATCCTAATTAATAT
This sequence comes from Algoriphagus sp., assembly GCA_024642365.1. Lineage (GTDB taxonomy): Bacteria > Bacteroidota > Bacteroidia > Cytophagales > Cyclobacteriaceae > Algoriphagus. Next base: position 18,327 of record JAHEBE010000004.1, on the reverse strand, counting down.
TAGTTGGAATTATAAAATTATTCCTATCTTCTACTTTGTTTTAAGTTTACAATAACAATAAACCCATGGCAATTCAGCCTATTGAGCTCATTCTTGGCAGGCAATTTATAGATAGTATGTCTTTACCGGTCTTCCTTGTAGACCCTGAGGGCACACTGATTTTTTACAACGAACCAGCAGAGCATATTCTTGGAATTAGATTTGGGGAGACGGGGAGTATGAAAGTAGAAGAGTGGTCTACGATCTTTAAGCCAACCGATAAGGATGGAAATCCCTTGCCACCCGAGAAATTACCTTTAGTTCAGACGCTCACGCATCACAAGCCAGCTCAAGGTTCGTTTTATATAGATAATTTGCAAGGTGAACGACATTTGATAAATGTTACTGCAATTCCTATTGAAGGTAGACCCAAACGATTCTTAGGGGCAATGGCTTTGTTTTGGAATTCTAATTTTTCATGAAAATCAAAGTTTGGGGTTGTAGAGGGTCGTTACCTTCCCCTGGCCCGGAAAATAATATTTACGGTGGAAATACTTCCTGTGTGGAGGTGACGAAAGGAGACACTTTATTAATTCTTGACGGGGGATCTGGTATTCAACGTTTGGGAAAAGTGATCAAGCCGGAAGTGAAAGAGCTTCATGTGTTATTAACACATTTGCATATCGATCATACCATGGGATTGGGATTTTTTCAACCGATGTATAATCCAGCCATTCAAGTTCACATCTGGGGACCTAGTACTACTATTGAACCACTTTTACAGCGGTTGAGAAGATATTTTTCTCCTCCATTATTTCCGGTACGTCTAAATGAATTACCGAAGCATCCCATTATACACGAGGTTGGCAACACAGATTTTATGATTGGAGATTTGAAGATCAAATCTTCTTACATCTGCCATCCTGGACCTACTTTGGGCTACCGAATTACTGATGGAGATGCAAGTTTTGCCTACATGCCAGATCATGAGCCTGCATTGGGTTCTGCTGATTTTCCAAAAAATGTGGATTGGATAAGCGGATTGGAAATCGCTAAAAATGCGGACTTACTTTTTCATGATGGCCAGTATACTGCCAGTGAATATCAAAGTAAAATAGGCTGGGGTCATAGTTCTATCAAAGATGCGATTGCTTTTGGTACTGCTTGTCACGTAAAGAAAATGGCTATTTTCCACCATGACCCACTTAATTCGGATGATAGATTAGAAGAAATCTACACAGCTGGCATTAAAGAATCTAATCCAACCTATGAAGTGGTTCTTTGTAAGGAAGGTGAGGAATTTGAAATGGGATAAAATTTAACCTGCCCAACCCTCTCTATCCAAGCTTCGATATTGAATGGCCTCTGCTAGGTGTTCTACTTTAATGTTTTCCGAACCAGAAATATCAGCAATAGTCCTAGAGACTTTTAAAATTCGATCGTAAGCTCTAGCTGAGAGGCCTAGCCTTTCCATTGCAGTTTTTAATAATGCTTTTCCCGCTTCATTGATTTGGCAAACTTCCTTGACTTGATGGGAAGGCATCATGGCATTACAAAATACCTCTGGATTATCTTTAAACCTTTCTTTCTGTCGCTCTCGCCCAAGAATTACACGTTCTCTTATTGCTTTACTTGATTCTGTTTTTCGTGTGGAGGTCATTTCGTCAAATTTCACTGGAGTGACCTCTACGTGAAGATCGATTCGATCTAGCAGCGGGCCGGAGACTTTGTTCAAATACCTTTGCACGATACCAGGACCACAGACACATTCTTTTTCAGGATGATTGTAGTAGCCACAAGGGCAAGGATTCATGCTTGCGATCAACATGAAGTTGGCTGGATAATCGACAGATACCTTTGCTCTTGAAATGGTCACTTTACGTTCTTCTAAAGGCTGTCTCATTACTTCCAAAACAGTCCGTTTAAATTCTGGCAACTCATCTAAAAATAGTACACCATTATGGGCTAGGGAAATTTCTCCTGGTTGTGGGTTCCCTCCTCCGCCGACAAGCGCTACATCTGAAATCGTATGGTGAGGACTTCGAAAGGGGCGTTGTGCCAATAAACTCCCATTTCTTCCGAGTTTTCCTGCAACCGAATGAATTTTGGTTGTTTCTAATGCCTCGACAAGTGTCAGAGGTGGCAATATTGAAGGGAGTCGCTTTGCAAGCATAGTTTTTCCTGCGCCTGGAGGCCCGATCATAATTACATTATGTCCTCCCGCAGCTGCAATTTCCATAGCTCGTTTAATATTTTCTTGCCCTTGGACATCTGCGAAATCAAACTCTATTGAATCCAGGGAATGGTAAAAAATTTCTCGGGTATCTGTCACTAGGGGTTCAATTTGAAGACTTCCCATTAAGAAGTCCGTGGCTTGTTGCAGATTTTCAACGCCTATAATATCCAGACTATTAACTATGGAGGCCTCTTTTGCATTTTCTACAGGTAGGATAAATCCTTTAAACCCTCGTTTTCTGGCCTCGATCGCGATTGGTAATACTCCCTTAACTGGTCGCAGAATTCCATCAAGCGAAAGTTCTCCCATAATGATATATTCTTCCAAATTCGGGAAATCCACTTGTTCAGAAGCTTGTAAAATCCCCATTGCTATGGGCAGATCATAAGCAGATCCTTCTTTACGAATATCAGCAGGAGCAAGATTGACCACTACTTTTTGTCTTGGCATTCGGTAACCAAAGTATTTCAAAGCTGATTCTACTCGCTGTTGAGATTCCTTCACTGCCGAGTCTGGCAGTCCGACCATGAAAAAACTTGTTCCTTGGCCTACGTTGACCTCGATGGTAATGATGTTGGCGTCTACACCCGAGACCGCACTTCCAAAAGTTTTTGCAACCATAAAAAAAGGAGACGTTACGTCTCCTGAATATACAATTTTGCTTTACTTAAATCTTTATTTCAAGTAATATTTTGGCGGGGAGGTAGACTGCTTGGATCAGTTTCAGTTCCTTTTCTAACAGAATCTTGATTCTCTTTAGTATGGATTTTAGGATGCTCGAAATCATAAATTTTTGCTTTTAAAGCATTCATTTCCTGCTCCATTTTTTTCATAGATCCTACCAGACTATTATTCACAGAATATCCCAAACCCCAAGTCACTAGAAAAAGTACTAGGCCCGTTAGAATTACTTTTACCATGGAGTCTGAAGTGATTTCATCCATTCCAAATAAGCCGCCTAAGGTGTCAAAGGCAATGTAAAAGATAAATAATCCTCCAAAATAGGCTAAAAGCGCAAGTTGTAAGTATTGATGTAGTTTCTTCATGGCTGTATTTTATTACTCGAATATACTAAACCGACTGAATACTCGAAAGCTTCTGGTAAAGTCCGGTGGTTTGGCTTAACTCAGCATGTGTGCCACGCTGGACAATTTTCCCTTGTTCAATGACCAAGATTTCATCTGCATGCTGAATCGTACTGAGGCGATGAGCGATTACAAGTGTGGTTCGGTTTGCCATCAACTTAGTCAAGGCTTCCTGCACTAATAATTCGGACTCTGAATCCAATGCGGAAGTGGCTTCATCCAGAATTAGGATTGGTGGATTTTTCAACACGGCCCTGGCTATGCTAAGTCGTTGTTTCTGTCCTCCGGAAAGCTTAGATCCTCGCTCTCCAATCGAAGTCTCATATCCATTTTCTAGTTTTTCGATGAATTCATGCGCGTTGGCGATTTTTGCAGCTTCAATTACTTGATCCAAACTGACATTACTTAATCCAAAGGCAATATTATTAAATACCGTATCATTGAAAAGTATGGATTCTTGGGTGACAATACCCATCAATCCTCGCAACTTGTTCAAATCGAAGTCGCGAATATTCACGCCATCTAATTCAATCTTTCCTTCACTAGGGTCATAAAAACGGGGGACCAAATCTGCTAAAGTTGATTTTCCTCCTCCCGAAGGACCAACCAAGGCAATGGTTTTTCCTTTGGAAAGGGTAAAATTTATCCCTTTCAATACAGTCGATTCCTCATAGGCAAAACTTACCTGTTTGAATTCGATTGAATTTTTGAAGCCTTCCAAATGGATTGGGTCTTTCGGAGAAGTGATCTTGGAAGGTGTGTCGATGACTTTGAAAATCCGCTCCGCAGAGGCTATTCCACGTTGAATGTTGCTCATGGCACGTGAAATTTCCTTTGCAGGATTTAATACTTGTGTAAATATGATGATATAGGTAATGAAGTCAGAAGCCCCTAAATCTGAATTACCACTGAGGACTAATCCACCTCCATAAATCAGAATTCCTGCCACGACTGAGACGCCTAAAAATTGAGAAATAGGCGAGGCTAGCTCATTTTTTCGAGCCATGCTGACGTTCACATGAGAATAATAATCTGTCTCTTCATCAAATTTGGTTTTCATAAACCATTCCGCATTGAATGCTTTAATGACCCGCATTCCGCTTAAAGTTTCGTCGAGAATATTAACTATTCGTCCCAACGACTGCTGACTTTGTACCGCTTTTTTCTTTAACCTTCTTGTAATTCCACCGATAATGGCGCCAGAAATAGGAATGATCAAAATGGTGAAAAGTGTCAGTTTAACTGACATTAAAAAAAGAACTGCAAAATAAAGAATGATGGTTGCTGGTTCTCGAAATACCACTCGAAGGGATTGCACTATGGTATTCTCCACTTCCTGAACGTCATTCGTCATTTTGGACATCAGATCACCTTTTCGTTCATTGGAGAAATAGGCAATTTGAAGCCCACTCACGCGGTCAAAAATGTCCATCCGCATTCGTTTGATGACTACAGCCCTTACTTTGGCCAATACTACACCTGACAAATAGGTGAAAAGATTTGCTAGAAAAACAGAAACAACGATGATGATGCAGACATAAAATAGCGTTCCCATTTTTCCATAAGTTTCTGCGACTTGTAGGAAATAATAATTAAAGAGGTGTGAAAAATATCCAATAGAAAACTCAAAACTTGGCTTGCTTGTGAACTGAGTAAGTGAAGCTGGATCCACTTGCTCAAAAATCACATCAAAAAGCGGCTTAAGTAAAGTGAAATTCAGTAGTCCAAAAATGATCGAAAGGAGCGCATAAATAATATAAGTAGGCACGAATTTTCCATAAGGCTTGGCATAAGAAAGAATTCGCAAATAGGTATTCATAATGAAAGTCTCAGAAATAAAGTCCGAATTTACGCAAAAATGATTGCGCTAGAATCACTAGTAATTGTAATCAGGCCTTAAGAAGTTCCATCTAATGCCCATCTGCAACAATTGCAAGGTCTCCGGATCGGATAAATCTTGAGCAGTTCGTCTACGAAATGTAGCGGTTCCGTCAATGAAAAAATTATGTCGAAGCATGTAACTCGCATTGAGGTTAGTTTGTATGACCTGGTTCTCAATCCCCTGACCTATGTAGTTTCCAAACAAACCCGTAGGACTTCCTTCGAGCCTATTTTTTAAAACGTCTCCTCCCCAATTGGTTACCTCATCTGGATCCGCCCCATATAATTGATACATGGCCATTAAGGTCAAGTTAAGTTTAGGGATGGGTTGGTAGCGAATAATTCCAAGAAACTCCCGGAAATTCGCTCCTCTTGGATGGGTTAGTGGCGTGCGCCAATTACTATAGGATTGGTAATCTTGTTTTTCCTGAAAGGTATAAGGTCTTGCTGAATTGAATTCTAGCTGAAGGTCAAGATTGGAAATTGTAAAAGCATTGATGTATTTATAACCTGCCTGAATTCCATATTTATTTCGCTTCGATCCTTTTCCGTCAATTCCGAAAAACTCATTAAACACAAATTCATCCAAAGCAAATTGGCCATATAGCTGCATTCCTGGATACAAATTCCATTTGAAATCTGTTCCCAACATGACTTTGTCAGGTGTTCCAAGTCCTTGTTCCACCCAGCGGAAAAAGATGATGGGATTGAAATAGTTGAAATTTGCCTGGTCAGTCATGACAGATTCATAGAATCCCAAGTTTAATTTCTTCCCCACATCAAATCCTAAGCGATGAAATGAAAACCATTTTTGAGGATAGCGTCCATCTGTAGGCCTTCCTCTATTGTAAAGGACATCGGCAGTCATTTGCGTCCAGATATTGGTCAATTGAAATTTCCAGATTTTCGTGTTCAACTTCACGAACATGTAGGGGTTTGAAAAGTCCGACAATAAAAAAGAGCGATATCCTTCACCCACAAAGTTTCGATCGTGCCCGATTTGGGCCTGAATATTTTTAGTGAGATTAAAATTCACATGTCCTAAGGCAGAAAAATAACTGTAACCAGCAGAATTGTATTCTTTCCAAAAACCCTCCCCAGGGACGGCACCATTGTGTTCTGCGGTATTTTTTACCCAAGAAGGAAAAAATGCTTCGGAGGAAGTGAAATAGGTATAGAAACCAACTTTTTTGTCAATTGAACCGCGCAAAACTACACCTCTGGTGAGCCGATTGGGATTTTGTTCATTATCAGATTCAAAGCCTCCATTTAAATAAAGCACAGGGCTCACATGAAGGTCAAATTCCTCACTGTTATAAAAAGCAAGATCACCTGGGCGCTTGTACAAAGCATTTAGAAAAGGCTTTTTGGATAAAGGAGTTTCTTCCGAGACGAATTCCCAATTATCCTGACTTAAATAAGCCAGATTAAATTGATCGGATTTGGTCTGAATAACCGGGTCTGAGGCGAGCGAATCCAAGTATTTTCCAAGCAAATCTCTACGCCAAGGCCTCACTCCAGTTTGAAAAATCGGGTTATTCTGACCTCTCAAAATTTCATATCGCTCAATCCGATGGTAGTAATCTCGATCATAAGGGATGTAACTTCCCTGCGAAAAAGAAAAATAGGGAAAGGTTAACGCGATTAAAAAAAAGAATAGCGTAGCCTTAAAATGGCGAGTAAGAAAGTTTTGCATCGCTTAAAGCTAAAAAAAGCAGGGATATCTTAAAATACCTAAGCTATATTTGAGAGCAAATTCACATTTGAAAATTCTTTTCAAGCTTTGATAAAGAAATACTTGATAAAGATTTTGCGGATTTTCTGAAAAAGAATAACTTTGTGCCTCATTTGAAAAAGGTACTCAATAACTAGCAATACAATGAAAGCTGATATTCATCCAAATTACAGAGATGTCGTATTTTATGACACTTCAAGCGAATTCAAATTTATGACTAAGTCTACTATCGAAACTTCTGAGACAATTACTTGGGAAGATGGTAAAGACTATCCAGTGTACAAAATTGAAGTTAGCTCAGAATCTCACCCATTCTACACAGGTAAGAAAATGATGCTAGATACTGCTGGTCGTGTTGAGAAATTCAACAAAAGATACGCAAGCAAGAAGTAATTCTTCAAAACCTGACTTGATTAAGTCTCCCAGAGCATGGATTCTGGGAGACTTTTTTATTTTTGCTCCATGGACAATATTCTCTTGTTTGATGATCCTGCTATCCGAGGATCTCTACTTCCATTTACGTTTACCAGACCAGTTGCCTCGATTCGCATAGGAATTTTGGAGATTGCTGAGAAATGGGCCAAAATTTCTGGAAGAACGACTTCTTACCTGACTCAGGACTACCTTCAGCAAAAGTTCAAAAGAGAAAAGGGGGCTACACTGGCTATTAATGGCGCCTGGTTGCCTGATGAGAACTCTTGGGAAGCAGTACAAAACTTAGAAAAGGGGCATGCACTATATGCTGGGAAGACACTTTTGGCAACTTATATTGGGGAAACAGAGAAAAACCTTGATAAAGCAAAAGAATATGTCCCCGTTCAACTGGATCACCAGCCTAACTTGCTTTTGAAGACTTGGCATATTTTCCAAATGAATGGTGCGGAGATCAGAAAGGATTTTGAATTAATTACTCGGGGAAGAAAAAGTGAGTCAATCACAGACCCTTTCACCAAAATCTATCACTCCGAAAACATATTTATTGAAAAAGGGGCTACCATTAAGGCAGCGATATTGAATGCTGAAAATGGTCCAATCTATATTGGTAAGGATACAGAGATTCAAGAGGGATCAATAATTCGTGGACCTTTTGCCCTATGTGAGCATAGCACCATTAATATGGGGGCCAAATTGAGAGGGGATACAACCGTAGGACCGCATTGCAAAGTGGGGGGAGAAGTTTCCAATTCTGTTCTTTTTGGCTACAGCAATAAAGGTCACGAAGGGTTTTTAGGAAATTCTGTCATTGGAGAATGGTGTAACTTAGGGGCAGATACCAATACCAGTAATCTTAAAAACAATTATGCTTTCGTGAAACTTTGGGACTACACCAAGGGTGGTTTTGCAAATACAGGACTTCAATTTTGTGGATTAATGATGGGGGACCATTCTAAATGCGGGATTAATACCATGTTCAACACCGGTACGGTGATTGGAGTGGGAGCAAATATCTTTGGAGACGGCTTTCCTCGGAATTTTATTGCTTCTTTTGCCTGGGGCGGAGCGAGTGGATTTTCCACTTTCCAATTCCCGAAATTTGAAGAAACGGCCAAAGCAGTGATGGGGAGAAGGAAAATAGAATTTACGGAAGAAGATCGATCTATTCTTCAGGAGATTTTTGATCAATCCAAAACTTATCGAATCTGGGAGAAATCCATCTGAAAAATTAATCATGCAATTCGCAGCAATTCCAGGACTACCTGATACCAAAGAAAATCTGATCAATGCGGTCAAAAACAACCATTTGGCGCATGCCTTATTGTTTCATGGACCAGAGGGCTCAGCTTCTTTGCCCATGGCATTAGCCTTGTGTACTTACCTTTTCTGCGAATCTCCGATGCCCGATGATTCCTGTGGGAAATGTGCTTCCTGCCAACGGATGGGGAAGCTGGTCATGCCTGACTTGAATTTTGCGTTTCCTGAAATAAGCACAAACAAAAAAGAGGACGATTCATCAGACGATGATGGGAAAGATGACAAATCAAATGTGCTTGCTAATTGGAGGAAATTTGCCATTGAAACTCCCTATGCTAATGTTCACGATTTCATTTTATTTAATGGTTTTGAAAAAAAGCAACTGAATATCTCCAAAGGTGCTGCACGAAAAATAATACAAACACTTTCTTTGAAGGCATTTGAAGGAGGCTATAAAATTATGCTCGTCTGGGGGACTGAATATTTGCACCCCACTGCTGCAAATGCGCTCCTGAAAATTTTGGAGGAACCCCAGCCCAAAACCATATTCTTACTGATTACTGCTTATCCAGAACAACTTCTTACTACGATTCTTTCTCGTACTCAAAAAGTTTTGGTGAGGGGATTTTCGGATGAGGAGATTCAGAATCACCTGGTCTCAGAAGGTAAAGCAGACCAGGCTACCGCAAACCAAATCGCTATGATCGCCGATGGAAGTATGCGCGAAGCACTCCGATTGGTGGACCAAGTGGAGGATCAGCAGATCAAATTAATTCGTGAGTGGTTTTTAGATTGTTATAAAGCAGATTTTCGTGCCTTATTTGCAAGAGCAGATGCATTTCACAAGGACAATATAGAAGGTCAAAAATCCCTCATTTTGACCGGGATGAATGTACTCCGGGAAATTTTGTTGAAAGATTCCCGACTGGACGAATTACTTCGAACCCGTGGGGAAGATTTAGATTTCGTCAATAAAATAAGTAGCACGATTCTAAAAGGCGAGCACATCGAATCCCTTTACCAAGGATTCAATCAAGCGCATTACCATTTGGAACGAAATGGAAATGCGAAATTTATTTTCACAGATTTATCCATGGATATTTCGCTGTTGATGTCAAAGATTAGCTGATATGGATAAAAAAATCATTGGACGAAAAGAAAAAATCGCGCTGCCAGAACTTGGTCTCACCTTGGTCTGGGCAAAAGTGGATACCGGCGCATATACTAGTAGTATTCATGCCGAAAATATTCAAGTAAAGGAAATAGACGGTAAGTCAATTTTAAGCTTTCAAGTACTCATGGAAGGACATGAAAGCTTTACTGGAAAATGGTTATCCTTCGAAAATTTCTCAGCCAAAAAAGTGAAAAACTCCTTTGGAAGCGCAGAATACAGATACATGATCCAAACAACAATCCGAATAGCTGGAGAAGAATTTATTTCTGAATTCACCTTATCGGATCGTTCAAGTATGAGAAATTCAATCCTGTTAGGTCGAAAAACTCTCAAGAAAAGGTTTTTGGTAGATGTTGACAAAGTCAATCTGGCAAAACCTTTCCGAATAAAAATATAAGCGGCATCTATTTCGATGTAAATTCCTATTCAAACCCAACTAGAACATTATGAGAATTGCCATATTATCCCGAAACCCGAATCTTTATTCAACCAGGCGACTGTATCAAGCCATTCAGGCTGCTGGGCATGAAGCTTTGATAGTAGATCATAGTATTTGTGATTTGGTTCTCGAGCAAGATGGTCCTACCATATTTTACAAAGGAGTGAAGCTTTCCAATGTCGATGCGATAATTCCCAGAATTGGAGCTTCGGTGACTTTTTATGGCACAGCTGTGGTCCGTCAATTTGAATTAATGAACACCTTTTCGGCGGTGAATTCGGAAGCAATTGTAAAAAGCCGAGATAAACTGAGAAGTCTTCAAATCCTTTCGAGTGCGGGTTTAGGAATGCCAAAAACTGCTTTTACAAACTTTTCCAAAGGTGGAGAAAAGCAGATCATTGAGCATGTCGGCGGTGCACCATTAATCATCAAATTGTTGGAAGGAACCCAAGGATTAGGAGTGGTTTTAGCGGAAACAAAGAAGGCAAGCCAATCTGTAATTGAAGCATTTCATGGATTGAAAGCGAGGATTATCATCCAAGAATTTATTAAAGAAGCGAAAGGGGCTGATATTAGAGCTTTTGTAGTGAATGGGAAAGTGGTAGGAGCTATGAAGAGACAAGGAGCAGAAGGGGAATTTCGTTCAAATCTTCACCGTGGAGGAAAAGCTACGATTATTAAACTAAGTCGGGTTGAAAAGCAAGCAGCATTATTAGCTGCAAAAGCGCTAGGCCTAGATGTGGCAGGGGTGGATATGCTCCAGTCTGCTCGTGGCCCTTTAATTCTTGAGGTGAATAGCTCTCCGGGATTAGAAGGAATAGAAAAAGCAACTGGAGTAAATATTGCGGGAGAAATCATACGTTTTATTGAAGAAGGCGTGAAGAAGAAGCGTGTAAAAAGAACTTTTTCCTAATGAGTCAACCCATTAAAATCGGTACAAGAGGTAGTAAGCTCGCGCTTTGGCAAGCCTATTATGTGGAGGAACTCCTTCAAAAAGCTGGATTAAAAACAGAAATTATTGAAATAGATACTAAAGGGGATCAGATTCTGGATGTATCAATTTCAAAAATTGGGAGCAAGGGCGTTTTCACACAGGAGTTGGAAGACCAATTGACAGATGGTAGAATAGATATCGCTGTGCACAGTGCAAAAGACATGCAGTCAACTCTTCCGGAAGGATTTGAAATCATAGCCTTCACGACTCGAGAAAAGGAAAATGATGTACTAGTCTCTCATGACAAAAGTTTAACCCTTCAGAATAAAAGCAGATCAATTGTTTTGGGAACTTCCTCGACACGAAGAGTTGCTACACTCAAACATTTTTACCCTCACGTGAAAACAGTGGAGGTTCGTGGAAATCTTCAAACCCGAATTCGAAAAATGGAGGAATTGGGTTTTGATGGCCTGCTATTGGCTTATGCTGGTGCCCACCGTATGGGCTACGATAATCTGATAGTGGAAGAGCTTAGTTTGGATGAATTCACACCAGCAGTCGGCCAAGGTTCGGTAGCAATCGAAGTCTCCAGTCAACTGGACTCAATCTTGAAAGCCAAAATTTCAGCAGCATGTAATGACTACTCTACTGGACAAAAGCTCAAGGCAGAACGTGCTTACCTTCGAGTTTTAGAGGGTGGCTGTAGTATTCCTGTTTTTGCTTTGGCACAAATTTCAGGTAAAGAGCTCAGCCTAACTGGGGGGATAGTCAGTCTGGATGGGGAAAAACGTATCACCTTTCAAGTAAATGGAGCTATTTCTAGTCCTGAATCTTTGGGAGAAGAATTAGCGGCCAAAGTGTTAAATGCAGGTGGAAAAGAAATTTTAGCAGCTATAAAAAATCAATTGCAGTAATGAAGAAGCTTAAAAACAGTCTGATTCTTTTTCTTTTTTCAATCTCTTTTGCTTGCTCAGGGCAAAAGGATTATTTGGTGACAATCACTACTCCTCAAGGAGAAATCAAAGCAATTTTATTTGACGATACTCCTGCCCACAAATCCAATTTTATAAAATTGGCAGAAGAGGGAAGATTTGATTCCACTCAATTTCACCGAGTGATGAAAAATTTTATGGTTCAAGGTGGGGATGTGTTTACTAAAGAGGAGCTTCCTCCCGCTGAATGGCCTACGATTGAAGCAGAAATCAATCCTAATCATTTTCACCGAAAAGGGATGATTGCAGCTGCAAGACAGCCCGATAGTGTAAACCCTTTAAGACGATCCAATGGCTCTCAATTTTATATTGTAATTGGGAAAGTGTACGAGGAAAAGGAGCTATTGGCAGATATGGAAAAACTGCAATCCGCATTTATGCAATACGTTCAAATAGGAAGTCAAGAGGAATTGCGGAATGAATATACACGCTTATACAATGAGCAGAAGTATGATAGCCTCACAATGCTTGTTGTTTCGAAGCGGGAGGAGATTGAAAAGTCTTTGAATCTGAATTTGTCTAAAGAATTTACCCCAGAGGAGATAGCAGTGTACACGAGCATTGGTGGTACGCCACATCTTGATAAAGAATATACTGTGTTTGGGGAAGTGATTTCCGGTTTGGAAATCGCAGAAGAAATCTCGAAAGTAGAGACCGGCCAACGCGATAAACCACTTAGCCCGATTTATATGAAAGTGAAAGTTGAAAAGCTTTCCAGGAAAAAAATTGAAAAAGACTATGGCTATACCTATCCAGCACTCAAGTAAGAAGAAAATATTCATCACAGGAGCTAATGGGCTTTTAGGTCAAAAACTAGTCAGCCAATTAGTTTCAATCGGTGACTTTGAGGTCTTTGCTAGCGGTAAAGGAGAATCTCGCTTGCCCGGCGATGGGTTTAACTATGTCTCCCTAGAAATTACCAATCGCGACCAAGTCCACCAAGTCATTGGGGAAATCAAGCCTGATGTAATAATTCATGGCGCAGCCATGACTAATGTAGATCAATGCGAGCAAAATCAAGAGGACTGTTTTGATGTCAATGTGAATGCCACCCGCTATTTGGTTGAGTCAGCGGAGGCAGTTCAAGCTCATTTTATATTTGTTTCCACAGATTTTATTTTCTCAGGTGAAAAAGGACCGCTGGATGAAGAGGAGAAAGCTTCACCTGTTAATTATTATGGCGAAACCAAATTGATTGGAGAGCAGATGGTCATGAATTCCAATACTAAATGGGCTATTGCCCGCACTGTTTTGGTTTTTGGAATTGCGCATGATATGAGCCGAACCAACATTATCCTTTGGGTAAAAGCCTCTTTGGAGTCAGGTAAACAGATCCAAGTGGTAGATGATCAATTCCGGACTCCAACTCTTGCTGAGGATCTCGCTACCGGCTGTATTCTCATTGCGCAACAAGAAGCTGAAGGTGTTTTTAATATTTCAGGAGAGGATTTTTTGACTCCTTTCGAAATGGCTCATTTGACGGCTGACTTTTTTCAGTTAGATAAAAGTCTGATCAATCGGGCGGACTCCAGTACGTTTACTCAGCCGGCGAAAAGACCACTGCGGACAGGCTTTAAAATAGAAAAAGCCCGAAAACAGCTTGGATTTGAACCTAAATCTTTCGAGGCTGCAATTGGTATTTTAGCAAAACAAATTAACTTAGCAGGCTTATAAAAAGCAGTTAATCCCCAAACCAAACTTTAATCATATTCTATGGCAGTAAGTGCAAATCCCGAAGAAAGAGGTCAATTTGGCTCTAGTCTCGGTTTTATTATGGCCGCGGCAGGTTCGGCCGTAGGTCTCGGAAATATATGGAGATTCCCATACCTCGTAGGTGAGAATGGAGGCGGTGCTTTCGTTTTTGTTTACGTGCTTTGCGTTTTATTAATTGGTCTACCACTTCTTTTCAATGAGATCGCACTCGGAAGAAGGTCAAGAAAAAACCCGATTGGAGCGATTAGAGATACAGGAGGAAATAAATTTTGGCAACTAGCAGGCGTCCTTTGTGTGATGGTCTGCTTTTTTGTTTTCAGCTATTACTCAGTGATTGCTGGTTGGACTGTAGGTTACATCGTTACTGAAATCATCAATATCCCGGTTGATTTTGAGGTTTTCCAAGAAACCCCAATGTATGTGATCCCATTGACCTGGTTATTTATTTTGATGACTATCCTAATTGTATTAGGTGGAGTTTCTGGAGGAATTGAAAAGGCCTCTAAATTCTTGATGCCTGTGTTATTTATCATCATCATTTTCATTGCTGGTAGATCGGTGACTTTGGAAGGTGCTCAAGCTGGAATCGACTATTATTTAACGCCTGATTTTTCTAAAATCAACAGTTCAGTTATTCTTCAAGCATTGGGACAAGCCTTTTTCTCGATGTCTGTTGGTTGGGGTCTAATGATCACTTTTGGATCTTATTTGGATAAAAAATCCAACATTGTTCAAGCATCAAGTTGGATCGCAGGAATGGATACCGCTGTCGCGCTTCTAGGTGGATTAATGGTGTTCCCGGCTTTATTCGCACTACTACCAGGTAAAGATCCTGCAGCAGGCCCAGCATTGGTGTTTGACGTGCTTCCTAAAGTATTCGATGCGATGCCAGGAGGAAATATTATCGGAGGACTTTTCTTTATTCTATTGATGGTAGCAGCCTTGACATCCACGATATCGATGTTGGAAGTGCCAGTTGCTTATTTGATTGATGACAGAAAGTGGGGTAGAAAAAAAGCAACGTGGGTAATTGGTATTGCCGCAATGATTCTCTCTGTTCCTTCTGCTCTTTCAGCGATTGAAGGCAATTTCTTTGCTGATTTAAGCTTTACTTTCTTGAGTAACGAACTTGTAGGTTTCTTCGGGATAATGGACTTTATCTTTGGTACGTTCGCAGTGATCGTGATCTGTTTGATGCTTGCATTGTATACAGGTTGGGCGCAAAAGATTTCAGATTATGCGGATGAATTGGCTTCTGGAGCCCCTTCTTTCAAAGGACCGTTTAGATCAGGTTGGATATTCTTTATTAAATATGTTTGTCCAATTGTAATTATCCTGTTGATTTTAAATATGATTGGAATTTTTGGTGCCCCTCAAGCAGCTTAATCCAATCTTACCATTCATAAAAAAGGGGGCAATTCGCCCCCTTTTTTTGTGATTTGAATCCTATAAGTTTTGCGAAGTCACGCTTTTTCACCAAATTCCATAGCATTTATTAGTCACCCAAACCAATATCAATGCGCGTACTTGTAGTAGATGATGATTCGATTCATTTGCTGATTCTCAAGAAAATTTTTGAGAATGCGGCAGATGATGTGGTCTTGGCCAAAAATGGCTTTGAGGCTTTACATGCTTTGGAAGATAATTCCGATTTCCATATTATTTTGACCGACATCGTGATGCCGCAAATGGATGGATTGGAATTATTAGCTGAAATTAAACGCAGAGACAATTGCTGCAAAATCCCGATCATAGGATTTACGTCTGGCGATGTAGAATATTACAGAAATAGTAGTCGAGAAAAGTTTGATGTGCTCGTCCCAAAACCTATGGACTTTTGGGATTTATATGACCTGGCAAAAGAAAAAGCAACAAAGCATCTAAACTAATCTGTTTTTTGGCAAGTGAATTGTTAAATTTTTGGGAATGGTTTTCGTTAGTATAACCAGACCAACAATTTGCTACCATGAAAAAAATACTCTTATCCCTCTTTTTAGTAGGCTTGTTTTCTAATCTTTCTGCTCAGGAATTTGCTTTCGGTCCCAAGTTTGGTATTTCCTCAACCAAAGTGGATTTTGAAAAAGATAATTTTATACCCGGAGATGCACAGACTGGTTATCATGTTGGACTCTTCACGAGGTTGTCCTTCGGTGGGTTTTTTATGCAACCTGAGGTTCTTTACACGAAAACCAATGGTACTTTTCAGATCAATAGTCCGCAGCCGGGAGGAGGTTCAGGAAATAATACTTTCACACAAGATTTCAATCGCTTAGATATCCCTGTTATGTTGGGATTGAAGCTCTTTAACTTCTTTAGGCTACAGGCAGGCCCTATCGCTAGTATTGATATTAATTCCGACTTGAATGATGCCACAAACACCATAAAAAATGTGGATTATAAAAAAGCTACACTTGGCTACCAAGCCGGAATCGGATTAGATATTGGAAATCTTATTATAGATGCCAAGTATGAAAGTTCACTATCCACTATCACGGAAAGTATTGCTGGGCTAAGTACCGATCAGCGGATCAATCAATTTGTGCTTTCAGCAGGATTTAAGTTGTTTTAATCCCCTATAAAAAAATGGCCCTTCGGATTTTTTCCGAAGGGCCTCTTTATTTATTCTCTTTTAGTTTTCCATTACCGCTTGTTCTGGTTTAGCCAGTTTGTGGATTTGGTCAAGATCAACTACATAAACACTTCGTCCATGGGTACCAATGACTAGCTCATTTTCACGCTCCTGAATAACCATATCGTAGATGGCAACGTTTGGAATTTCTCCTTGGAAAAGATTCCAGTTATTTCCTCCATCCATGGTTACATACAATCCATGATCTGTACCCAAATACAAAATGGAAGGATTTACTTTGTCTTCTACAACAATGTTTGTGGATTCCTCAGGAAGGTTTCCTTTGATCGCTGTCCAAGTTTTCCCATAATCGCTGCTTTTGTATACATAGGTGTTGAACTCATCTAATCGGTAGCCATTTAGCGTCACATAGACTAATCCTTCCTGGTAATTTGATGGCGCTATGCTACTTACCCATCGGTCTGCAGGTAAACCTGCATTTAAACTGGTCCAGTTTCCACCATTATTTCGTGTGATCCAAACATTTCCGTCATCCGAACCGGCATAAATAGTCCCAAATTCTAAAGGAGACTCTTCGACTACAGCAAGTGTAGCATAAGGAACATTTCCACTCTTTTGATTTTTTGTTAAGTCTGGCGAGATCCGCTTCCAGGTATTGCCTTGATCCATGCTTTGGTATACATACTGAGAAGCCATGTAGACAATATCCTGATTGTGATAGCTTAGTTCGGCTGGAGTTCTCCAGTTATAGCGATTTGGTGCAGTTCCGATCTCATGCCCCGGAGTAATATATTTTCGTTGACCTGTGGTCTTGTCGATCCGGAAGTAACTTCCAAACTGTGAGCCTGTATAGACGATGTTATTGTCTCGGGTATCCACGGCTACGACCATACCGTCACCACCCATCAATGGGGACCAAGGATCAGCGGGATCATTTTTAGAACTGCCGTACCAAACGCCATTATCTTGCATTCCTCCATAGATGTTATATGGACTGGCATTGTCCACCATGATGGAATAGAATTGTGAGATCGGCATCTGAGTATTCAGGTGATCCCAAATCGCTCCACCTCCGTAGCTTCGGTAGAGTCCTCCATCATTTCCCAACAGGATGTGTTTTCCATCTTTTGGATTAATCCACATGGATTGATGATCCGAGTGCGGTCTTCCTACTGAGTCGGTTCTTGCGAAGTTCTTTCCTCCGTCACGAGATACAAGTAAAGGGACTCCTAAGACGAAGATTTCATCCTCATTTTCGGTGTTCACTCTAATTTCTCCAAAATAATACCCATAAGAATTGTAAAGTCGGCTGATATCAGATTCGGAAACTTTATTCCAAGATTTTCCTGCATTTTCTGAGCGATAAATTTCTGCTCCGATCACAGCCCCGTCAAACATTGCAGCATTGGGATCAGCGGCTTCACCATTGTAATTAGCGATTTGAAGAGGAGTGATTTTCCCAGTTTCCAGCAATCGCTTTACTTCTTTTGAAGTGTAAATTGTAGCAAATCGATTTGACCGTAGAAAGGTTTCTAATCTTTTATCTTCTAAAGCCAATGCTTCTGCTGTGGGCATACTTTTGAAATCTTCAAATTTCAAAGCATTTTCATCGGGTTTAGGACCTCTTTGTCTTGGAGCCTCTGGTTCTTTATCTGACTTTGCCTGGTTGTCAAGTAGCGCATAGACTACTTCCGGGTTACTTTGGCTGAAATCAAATCCAATTCTTCCGACAAATTCATCTGTTGGAAATCCTTCAACAGCTTTCTTCCAACTATTCCCTCCGTCCTCTGATCGCCAGATGGTTGATCCTTTTCCATTCCCGATAAAATCATGTGCTTGACGGAATCTCTCCCAGCTTGCTGCCAAAAGTACATCCG
>JAHEBE010000402.1 GCA_024642365.1 Algoriphagus sp. | reverse complement strand
CGTTCGAAAATGAAGACCTGCTTCAGCAAGAAGCAGCGGCTAAAAATGGGTTCAATCTGACTCCTTTTGGGAGTTCAAATGGAGAAAACTTGGCAGTTTATTCTGATGAAGCTTGTGTAACGGAATGTTTTAAGCCAGATGATCCTTCTACTTACTTTTATTTGGATAGTAGATCTCAAATGAATCCGCAGATATATGTGGACAATCAAACTTATCAGACTGCAACTCACATTTTTTATACTTTTACAATAGGGGCTAGTAATTCTTCAACGCCATCTATTGCAACATACTCTGTAAATGGAGGATCCGCAGTAAATGTAGGGGCTGCATCATTTACTGTTAGTTATCCATTACCAGCAAACTGGATACCTTGTGATCAAGTAAGTAGAACCTTTACCGTCACTCGTGGTGGCGGCGGAGGAGGGGCAACTGTCGTTACAATTCCTATTGATTATAAATTGATTAAGATTTGCGTGGATGAACCAGAAACTTGTCCGGAAGTATTCAACGTGATAAGAGATGCTAACGACCCTAACATTATTACATTTGAATATACTCCTCATCGTTCCAAGCTAAATGCAGAAATCCAAATAACTACTCCTCAAATTACTGCTTGGGAAGCAATGGATGGAAGGACTTATTCAACATTTGGAAATCCATCAAACGGCGGCTTAAGATGGAATGGTGATTTAGTTTGTGGCCAAAAAATAGTTTTTATCATCAAATTCACTCCGGAAAGTTGTAGCAACACAAGAGATGAAGCGGCTAATATCGTTTCAAATTTCAATGTAAAGGATATGGGAGGAAATAAGCTACCTGGCAAGCCTCTTACTGGGGTTTGTATTTCAGGAAGTTAAAAAATTAAACATTGACTAGTCCTGAAATAACGTTACAGTTTTTAAGGATAAAAATCCAATCCCCCGAGGGAAGCTCGGGGGATTTTTTTGCCCATTTTTTTTGAGCTTTTGGTTTGGCCATCTAAGTTGGTTCTTACCCTATTAAACCCAAAAAAGGGCTTGAGAATTAATCTCAAGCCCTTTTTCTGATTGATCTGGGATCTTATAGTTTTTCAAATATTCTTCTAAAACTCGTCGCTTCAGCAATTCTACTATGTACTTCTGAAATCGGAAGTCGTTCCTGTTCGGTAGTATCGCGGTGACGGATGGTAACGGTGTTATCTTCCAAGGTTTGATGATCTACGGCGATACAGAATGGAGTGCCTATCAAATCCTGTCTTGCATAGCGCTTCCCAATTGACGCTGCATCTTCATAGATAATGTTGAAATCAAACTTCAACAAGTCCACGAGCTCTTGCGCTTTTTCAGGTAGCCCATCTTTCTTAGTAATTGGAAGGATGGCTGCTTTTACCGGTGCAATTGCAGGGTGAAGCTTCAAATACGTTCTGCTTTTTTCTTCTGAGTTCTCCTCGGTATATGCATTGCAAAGTGTCAATAAGAACAAGCGATCCGCTCCGATTGAGGTTTCCACAACAAAGGGGATGTAATTTTGATTGATCTCCGGATCAAAATATTGCTGCTTTTTCTTGGAAAACTCTTGGTGAGCCTTCAGATCAAAGTCAGTTCGGGAGTGAATCCCCTCCACTTCTTTGAAACCAAACGGGAAATCATACTCAATATCCATGGCCGCATTGGCATAGTGCGCCAATTTTTCATGATTATGCTTTCTTAGCTTTTCTGCTGGAGTCCCTAAAGCCAAATGCCATTTCATTCGCATATCGGACCATTTCTGATACCAGTCCAGTTCAGTACCAGGACGGACGAAAAATTGCATTTCCATCTGCTCAAACTCCCGCATTCTAAAAATAAATTGCCTTGCAACAATCTCATTTCTGAAAGCTTTACCAATCTGAGCGATTCCGAAAGGAACCTTCATTCGGGCTGTTTTCTGCACATTCAGGAAGTTGACAAATATCCCCTGAGCAGTTTCTGGTCTGAGGTAAATGGTTGTGGAATCTTCCGCCACTGAACCCACTTGAGTAGAGAACATCAGATTAAACTGACGTACATCCGTCCAATTGGAAGTGCCGCTGATTGGGCATTTGATCCCTTCGTTAGTGATCAGATCTCTTACACCATCCAAATCTTCAGCTTCTAGCAATCTTGCCAAAGCGCCTGTCAATGCATTTGCTTTTTCAATATCGCCAGCGCGTTCGAAAACAGCCGCATGCTCTTCCACCAATACGTCTGCACGGTATCTCTTCTTCGAGTCTTTGTTATCAATCATCGGATCGTTGAAAGAATCCACGTGACCGGAAGCCTTCCAAGTAGTGGGATGCATAAAAATAGAAGCATCTATCCCCACAATATTATCCTGTACTCGCGTCATGGTCTCCCACCAAAGCCGCTTCAGGTTATTTTTCAACTCTACACCATACGCACCATAATCATAAACCGCTTGTAAGCCGTCGTAGATTTCAGAACTAGGGTAGACGAATCCATACTCTTTGGCATGGGAAATAATATCTTTCAATTGGGCGTTTTCCGCCGGAGCTGCTGTTTTTGCCATGGCGGCAAAATTAAGGAAACTAATCGATTTTCGAATGGAATTTTAGCCTTTGGGTATTCAAATCACCAATTCCGTTCGGTTCTGGAAATTCTCAGGCCTTTCTCATTACTTAAAAATGCAGCTTCGATGATTTTTAAAACCGCTATGGTTTGG
>JAHEBE010000098.1 GCA_024642365.1 Algoriphagus sp. | reverse complement strand
CCTTTATTCCCCCCTAAAATAAGTACAACCTTATTGAACATTTTCTGCGTAGAATTCCTTTTGTAATCTCGGGCTAAAATAAGTTATTTTGGCACTCAAATAATTTAGCTTATGAAATTCTTAGGAAATGTACTTGCGGTCATCGTAGGTCTTTTTGTTTTCAGTATTATCTCTTTCTTCTTGGTTTTAGGTCTGATTGGCCTGGCTGTTTCCACTTCTGGAGAAAAAGAAGTGGCAGTAAAGGAGAACTCCATCCTCCATCTAAACTTGAATGGAAGAATGCTTGTCGAGCGAACTTCAGAGGAGGACTTTGATCTTTCATTTTTTGGAAATCCATTTGGAGGAGACATGAATGCAGGCTTGGTTAATCTTAAAAAAGCCATCCTTGAAGCCAAAACCAATGAAAGCATTAAAGGGATCTACTTAAATACCGGAATGATCATCGCTGGTCAGGCTAATTTATTGGAGCTACGCGAAGCATTAGATGATTTCAAATCATCCGGCAAATTTATCGTGGCTTACGATGAAGCATTCACAGAAGGAGGTTATTATTTGGCTTCCGTTTCAGACGAGATCTACATGAATCCAATCGGCGGTGTAGATTTTAATGGTTTTGCTTCTGAGGGAATTTTCCTTAAAGGCTTTTTCGAAAAAGTCGGTATCAAGCCAGAAGTATTCCGAGTTGGGGAATTCAAAAGTGCTGTAGAGCCTTTTATTTTGGATAAAATGAGTCCTGAAAACAGACTCCAGACCCAGTATTTTCTGGATGACATCAATTCAAATGCGCTTAAAGGAATTGCTGCCTCTCGTGGCATTTCGGTTGATAGCTTGACAATAATCAATTCTCAAATGCTCGTAAGGAAGCCAAAAGATGCGGTCACTTACGGACTGATGACTGCTTTACTTTATGAAGATGAGGTTCACGCTAAGCTTCGTGAGAAACTTGGTCTTGGAGAAGATGATGAAATCAAAACCATCAATGCAACAGATCTTGCCTCCACAGTCAAATCAAAAAATATTACTTCTTCCAACCGAATCGCTGTAATCATTGCTGAAGGAGATATCGTAAGTGGCAAAGCAGATGGCTTCATTAGTTCTGAAAAATTTGCTACAGAAATCCGAAAGGCTCGAAAAAATGAAAATATCAAAGCAATCGTACTTCGGGTAAATTCTCCGGGAGGATCGGTGTTAGCTTCCGAAGTGATCTGGAGAGAAATGGCTGAAGCCAAAAAAGTTAAGCCAGTCATTGTTTCGATGGGCGAAGTAGCTGCATCAGGCGGTTATTACATTGCCGCGCCTGCAGATACGATCGTTGCCCAACCAAATACCATTACCGGTTCTATTGGGATTTTTGGGATCATGTTTAACGTGCAGGAATTGCTCAATGACAAACTTGGAATCACCACTGATGTGGTCAAAACAGGTGAACTATCAGATTTCATGAATGCCGGCAGACCAATTACTGAAGTAGAGCGCACAATCATGCAAAGCTCTGTAGAAGATGGCTATGAAACATTTATCGCTCGCGTAGCTGAAGGAAGAGGAATGTCTCCTGAGGCAGTCAAAGAAGTAGCGTCCGGAAGAGTATGGACAGGAAATCAAGCTAAAGAAAGGGGTTTAGTGGATGTTTTGGGCGGCTTAAATACTGCTATTGAAATTGCGGCAGGGAAGATTAAAGCCGGTGATGACTATCGCGTAGTGTATTATCCAGAAGTGAAGCCATGGTTTGAAACCCTGATGGAAGATTTTGGCCAGACAGTTCGCGTAGGATTCTTAAAGCATGAATTGAAAGAGAATTACAAAATTTACCAACAAGTAGAAAAACTCAAATCCTATCAAGGTATCCAAGCTAGGATGTCACAAGATTTGACGATTAACTAATAAAAAAAGCGGCAATTGCCGCTTTTTTTATTGCTTTTGCAGTAAGGCCATCCAGGCTTTTTCCACTTCATCATTTGCCAAGAATTCTTTTGCCAAAAGATGCAAATGATCATTCCAGGAATCTAAATCATGCTGAAACCGAATGCGCATTTCCTGGATTTCAGGACTCTTGCCAAAGACCTCAATCTCCTCATCCGATGGCAAGGCTTCAACATTTCCTAACCTTCCTAGATTATTTCCAGTAAGAATGGCACTCGTTCGAATTTCGATAGGAATTTGATCTACCCCTATCCCAAGGGTTCGAATTGGTTTTGGAATCTTAAATAATGAATCTCCACTGGCACGACTATACCAATCCCCTCCTAATCGGGCTACTGCATCCAGTTTATTAGGATCAATCACTCCATGCTCATCAAGAATTTCTTCATTGATATGGGCTACAAGGACCTCACAAATAACCAGGTTTCCTGCCCCGCCTTCTGTGCCAAGTGCTTTCACCTCATTGACTTTGCACTCAAATGCAATGTGCGCCTCTTTGATTCGTGGCGGCTTGACTTCGGCCGAAGCTACTGGAGTAAGCCCAGCCTTTACAAATTCATTAATTCCCTTTCCATACTCTGTACTAGCCAAAGACATTTGCTCCACGAGTCCATAATGGACGACATGGATAACCACTTCAGGTACCTCCAACACATTTTCCAGCGTATGCTTGGTCGTGTTGTCACGAACTCTTCTTGAAGGCGAAAAAATCAGAATCGCAGGATTTGTACTGAATAAATTAAAGAAACTGAAGGGGCTAAGGTTGACGTTCCCAGCTTGATCAATAGTACTGGCAAATGCAATCGGCCGAGGAGCGATACTACCTTGGAGCAATCCGTGAAATTCTGTAGTGGAAAGATCTTTAGGATAAATGGTTTTCATAATTGGCGATTATCGGTTGGCTGAATAGCAGAGGATTTGATTTCTCCCTTTGATTTTGCTTAAATTATAATTGAAATTAAATTACTTAAACCAATTTAAAAGAATAAGTTTCAAACCCTACGCGATGAAAATCACTAAATACTTTCTTTTCAACCCCTTACTTGCGTTATTTTTTATTTCGATCAGTACTAGTTCACTAGCTCAAAACCATCAGTTTGCCACCTTCAATATCCGTTGGGACAATCCAAACGATGCGGGCAATCTCTGGAAAGATCGATTACCGCATGTGGTGGATTTACTCAAATTCCATGAGATCAGTTTGGTCGGTACACAGGAAGGATTACATCATCAGCTTACCCAGATGTGCGATGGCCTTGGCTATAAAATGATCGGAAAAGCCCGAGATGATGGAAAAGAAAAAGGAGAATATGCCGCGATCCTATATAATCCAAATGAATACAAACTCTTAGCGGAGGGGACATTTTGGCTTTCTCCTACTCCGGATACTCCCAGCAAAGGATGGGATGCCGCACTGAATCGGGTAGGTACTTATGGAAAATTTTCCGATTCAAACGGTCAGCTCTTTTATGTTTTCAACATCCACTACGACCATATCGGACAGCAAGCTCGAGAGGAAAGCAGCAAACTCGTCCTACAGCAAATCGAGAAAATTAACACCGAAAAACTTCCGGTCATCTGGATGGGAGACTTCAATGTCACTCCAGACAACCCTGCCTATACCACCATTACTTCGCAAGCCATTTGGAAAGATGCTCGCTTAGTTGCTGAGTTTGCCTATGGCCCGGCAGGAACTTTTACCGGATTTGACTGGGAAAAAATGCCGGATGGGATCATCGACCATATCTTTGTCTCAGGCCCGATCAAGGTGCTCCGACATGGCATCCTGACCGATAATTATGGTAAAAAATACCCCTCTGATCACTTTCCTGTGATGGTGGAGGTGAGGTTTTAAACAAAAAAAGGGCTAGCGCATTTGCACTAGCCCTGACTTTTTTCTTTCTCTTAAGGTTCCAGCGCGGCTACGCCAGGAAGAACTTTTCCTTCCATATGCTCCAACAAAGCTCCTCCACCGGTAGAGACAAAGGATACATCCTCACCAAAGCCAAATTTATTCACCGCGGCGGCGGAGTCTCCTCCACCAATCAGGGAATAAGCCCCGGCTTTGGTAGCGGCCACCACGGCCTCGGCTACTGCCTTTGTACCTTTGTCAAAGGAATCCATTTCGAACACGCCCATAGGACCATTCCACAAAATCGTCTTTGAAGTCAAAATGGTCGCAGCAAAAATCGCCTGCGTCTTCGGCCCAATATCTAAGCCCATCCAGCCATCAGGAATTTCTCCCTTATTAGCCAAGCCTTGCTCAGCATCGTTTGCAAATGCTGTCGAGATCACCGTATCCTCCGGCAAAATCAGATTGACTCCTTTCGCCTTGGCTTTTGCCATCAGCTCCAGTACAAAATCCAACTTATCCGGCTCCAACAGTGAGTTACCAATGGTACCTCCTTGTGCCTTCGCAAAGGTATAGGACATTCCTCCACCGATAATCAGATTGTCCACTTTGTCAAGTAGTCGCTCGATGATCAAAATCTTATCGGCGATTTTTGCTCCACCCATAATTGCGGTGTAGGGACGGGCTGGATCGCCTAATACTTTCTCTGCATTTTTCAATTCGGAAAGCATTAAATACCCGCAGACTTTTTCGGTGAAATAATCAGCAATCACTGCCGTAGAGGCATGCGCACGGTGAGCAGTTCCAAAGGCATCGTTGACATAGATGTCGCCTAGTTTGGCTAGTTTTTGCGCAAATTCCGGATCTCCTTTTTCTTCCTCTTTATAGAAGCGAAGGTTTTCCAAAAGCAAAACTTCTCCTGGCTTTAAACCTAGTGAGAGCAAGCTTGCTTCCTGACCGATGCAATCTTCTGCAAATTTCACTTTTCTGCCGAGCGCTTTTTCCAAAGTGACCACAATATGTCGTAAGGAATACTTGTCCTCAGGTCCTCCTTTGGGTCTACCCAAGTGGGACATCAGAATCGCCGAACCTCCATCATTGAGGATTTTTTCGATGGTTGGGAGGGCTGCCTGGATTCGCGTGTCGTCAGTGACATTAAAATCCCCATCCAAAGGAACATTGAAATCCACCCGAATGAGTGCTTTCTTACCTTCAAAACTTAAATTATCTACATTTTTGATTCTAGGATTCATGCTAGGTTCTTGATTAGGTGCTATAAATACAGTGTGAATTTATCAAAGATTGGAACAAAATCCCCCTTTTTGGGTCGATCTATTTCTAAAAAAGGTCGGGATTTGACCGTTTGAATTAAGCTGAAGCCCGCTGAAGCCGATCGTTAATTGCTTTTCCAAGTCCAAAATTTGGCACAAGTTCCGCTAGAATAAGATCTACTTCCAGTCCGTCTAATTCCCGCATCGCAGCAAATAAGTTGGCCGCAGCTTCCCGAAGATCTCCGGTCTTACTGAGTATCCGCTGCTTTTCAATTGGTTGCAAAGCACTAAAATTTTGGAACGAAAGAACTCCAACAGTTTTTCCAAGTTGGCTATAATAAGGAATCAATTTGGCAAGGTCTCCCAAAACAAAAGGCTTGGTCGGTGCATAATGACTTTCCAATAAACCTGGAGCCTGTGGATTGGAACTACTGTGATCCTGAATTTTAACCGGACCAACCAAAGCCTCAATGGCATCGATTTCCAGTCCACCCAATCGGTAAACCACAAGCTCAGCACCTTCCATTCCTACGATGGTACTTTCTAGCCCTACAGGACAAGGACCACCATCCAAAATTAAAGGGACCACTTTACCCAACTGGGCCTCCACGTGAGCTGGAGATGTCGGACTAATGTATCCAAAAGGATTTGCGCTTGGCGCTGCAAGCGGAAAGTCGAGTGTCTTTAAAAGTGCCAAAGTCATGGGGTGCTGCGGGACACGAATGGCTACCCGATCCAAACCAGAAGTGACCAAATCAGGTATTTCTACAACTTTGGGCAATAAAAGCGTGAGGGGTCCTGGCCAAAAGGTCTCAGCAAGTTTTTGTAGGGGCAGAGGAAATTCCCGACAGTAATTTTTGGCAGCCTCAATAGAAGAGACATGAATAATCAATGGATCAAAGCTTGGGCGGTTTTTGGTTTCAAAAATCGAAGCCACCGCAATCGGATCCAGTGCATTACCAGCCAATCCATACACCGTTTCGGTGGGAATAGCCACTAATTTCCCTGATTCCAGGAGTGTTTTTGCTTGAATAAGATCAGTTGAAATTGCCACGAGAATTAGCTACAAAAGTCGTCAATCCAAGTTTTTGCTTCGGTAAAACCTAAAGAAAGAGCCATTTTCAAATCTGCACATCCCTCTTCTTTTTGACCCAAAGCACTCATGCGGGTAACACCGAGCAAGTAATACGCTGCCCCATTTTTAGCATCCAGATTGACCGCATTAGTCAAGGATTCTAAGGCAGCTACAGGATCATTGTTCCCTAATTGAGCTTTCCCTCGATTGAAATAAACCAAAGCTTGGTTAGGATTCACCTGAAGCGCAGCATCAAAATCAAATAAGGCATCCTCGTAGCTTTCCATTCCCAAAAGCGCTAAACCACGATTGTAATAAATATCAGTTTGTTTTTCATCCAATCGGCTTGCCATGTTATAATCCGCCACTGCCTCCTTAAAATTCCCCAACTCCAGATTGGCGTTTCCACGATTAAACCAAGGCTTGTAGGAAATAGAGTCTGTGGCTATGGCTTCATTAAAAACCGGAATCGCTTTTTCGTAATCCTTAAGTTGAAATAAAGCGACACCTTTAGCATTGAGGGCTTGAGAGTTAGTTGGATGATTTTCTAATAGTCGATCAAAGTAATCAATCGCCTCAGCCCATGATTGAGTATCCATTTTTGCCATCCCGGCAGTTAACAATTCCTCCTCAGACGGAGCACAACTAGTAAATAAAGCGAGTAAAAGACCTAAGGTCAACAGTTTTTTCACGATCAAAATTTTGTGCGAAGATAGGCAATCGCAATTTTCAATCCTTATTCACAGCAAGTTTCTCCCTGAATTTAGCCGGAATTGGCAAGGGTCTCATGGTTTTCATGTCTACCGAAACCAGTACCACCTGACATTTAGCAAAAGTTACTGATTCGCCCCCTGCTGTTGTACCTATTAAATATTGCTCCATGTCGAAGGAAGAATTTCCAAGTCGGGTACAATGAACCAAACTTTCCACCTGATCATCGATGTGGATCGGCCGGAAATAATCAAGCGTCACCCGAGCGACTACAGTACCGACTTTTTGGATATCCCAATCAAGCAAATGGTACAAGAAGGAAGCTCTAGAATGCTCAAAGTAGTTGAAATAGATACCATTGTTGACATGGCCATAGCCATCAATATCTGAAAAACGAATTTGTACCGGCACAGAAAATGAAATTTCCGAGCGGAGTGTATCCGGTGAAGGTGTCGCCATGAATTAGAGTAAGATTTCTGATTTACTGGTTTTTTCCAACATTCGGAGAATAGATGGATTGTAACCGATCACATCCTGTACTGCATCAAAAGCAACCCATGCGAGCGAAATACTCTCGTTACTCTTAATCAATTCCTCTGTCAGATCTGCTTCTAAAATATAGCGCACATCGAAATGAAAATGCTGCGGAACGTGTGGTCGTTCAGGAATAATATGCTTGTCGAGATCAAAAATCGTCTCATCGACAAAGCATAAACTCTTCAAACCACTCTCCTCTTGCGCTTCTTGCATTGCTACTTCGAGAAGATTCTCATTGCCGTCAGCATGCCCTCCAAGTTGTAGCCAACGGCCTAGCTTTCGGTGCAAAGTCAAGAGAGTGTGCGTTCGCTTACGATTGACAATCCAAGCGGAAGCTGTAAAATGACCCGCCAATCGATCTCTATGGTAGGCCAATGGATCATTTGTTAGGGCGACGAAGTCTTTTATGAAACCTGCCTCTTCCTCGTATGGAGTTCGATATTTATTGAGTTGCTCGGTAAATTTATTTCTGTCCATGAATTGTGTTTTCAAATAGTTGGTTTACTAATTCCTCAAAAGGCAATGGGTCTTGGTAGAGCCTGTCGGAATAAAAGGTTGCCAGTACTTTCAAGTAATTTGGCTGATTATTCAGGGTTATTTTCTCGATAGCTACATTTCCATAAAGTTGAGAAATTAGCTCATTATCACCAGGGAGCTGGATTGGAGGCTTGAAATAAAACTTTTCGGTTGCTCGAACTTGGTCGTTTACTTCTTCCAGTTTTCGGTCTAAACTTACCTGCTGATACCCTAAAGCTAAAACTCGTTGGGCAAAAGCCAAGAAAAGATTGGAAAAAGTTTGGGGTGAAAACACTTCCTCATAGGTAATAGCAAAGCCTCTCGCATACTTCGAATCAAGAATATGGACGCGCGGATATTCCTCTAATTGAAGTTTTTTGAGTTCATAATTTTTAAACAATTTTCCCAATAAGGCCTCGCCAGAAGCCCCATCTGCCCAATCGATCGCTTGCTGAATTTCCTCTACTTTGAATTCAAAATTTTCTTTGAGGTTCAAAGTGTTTTTTTCAGCCGACTTAAAAAGACTTGCATATAAATCCTCGAAGAAGTTACCCATGGGAAGCCAGTTTTAAATTGCCATTCGGTGATTGATGGATTTGCCCTTCTTCAATTAGCTTGCGGAGAAACTGAAGATTTTTAGTAGAGGCAGGAAGGCGGAGTTGATCAAATAACGCCTGCTCTGTTAACTCCTTTGAGGGGGCTAAAGTTTCCAAAATCTTCTTTCTAAGCTTTATCTCAGTTGTCTCCGGAAGTCTTGCTTTCCTGGAAGCAATGCACCAATCACAAACTTCACAGCGCTGATCAGTCTTTTCACCAAAGTATTCTTGGATAAATTGAGTCCTGCAGATTTGATCCTGGTGTGCGTAGGCCACCATTTGAGTTGCTTTCTCCAAGGTCAGGGCTCGCCTTAATTTGATTCGAGCAAAATCCATAGGCAACTGAGCGGCATCATAGCGAGGGGTCAAGAAGGTGATCTGCGGTTTATCCTTTCGCTGATCATAGACCATAACCTCGAGTTGCTCCAGCTGCTTCAGTCCCTTAATTAACTCTGATTCAGAAATCCCAAGAGACTTAGCCAGCTTTGCTTCTTGGATGCTGATGTACTCAGAAAACACATTTCCTCCATAAGTACGCATAATCATTTTGATGATAGGATCCAGTTTAGCGTAGGCAATCTGAATTTCATAGAGGCTGGCGGGATTGACAGAAAAATGAATTTTCGAAGGGGAATAATAGCTTTCGCTTAAGCCGATAAACCCTTCTTCTTCGAGAACCTTGAGTGCATAGAAGGTTTCTAACACACCCAACTTGTAATTTTGAGCAAATTCATTCCATTCGAAATCGAAACTACTCAGCATATTACTCCCGACGGCTATCCTAAAGTAGTTAGCAAGGCATTGGTAAACTTTTCGTACAAAATCAGTGGGAGGATAAACTAATGCTGCTCGGTCTAGGGCTTGCTCAAAATCCTGCTCATTGGCAAGAAGAACAGCATAGGATTTAAGTCCATCTCTACCTGCCCTTCCGGCTTCTTGGTAGTAATTTTCGAGATTTTCTGGCAAGTCGCTGTGAATAACCACCCGAACATCCGGCTTGTCAATCCCCATTCCAAAGGCATTGGTACTGACCATAACTCGAACCTGATTGGTTTTCCAGGCTTCTTGCTTTTGGTTTCGATCTGCCATCGAAAGTCCTGCATGGTAAGCTGCAGCAGATATCCCCAGTTGGTAAAGTGATTTGGCAATTTGATGGGTGGCTTGACGATTTCTTACATACCAAATCGCTGATCCATCAACCCGTTTTAACACTTCTATTCCCTTTTCCAGTTTATTTTCAATCAACCTCACACTGTAACTTAGGTTTGCTCGCGCAAAGCTTTTTTGAAAAAATGCCGCTTGCTTCATCTCCAGTTTAGCTTGAATATCAGCACAAACCTGGGGCGTCGCCGAAGCTGTCAAGCCAAGAATTGGGACAGTAGGATGAAAGGTTTTGATCGCTGCAATCTCCAAATAGGCAGGTCTAAAGTCATAGCCCCATTGTGAGATACAATGCGCTTCATCTACCGCTATGA
>JAHEBE010000401.1 GCA_024642365.1 Algoriphagus sp. | reverse complement strand
CGTTTGCGAAGGAAAGCTGAAAGAAGTGAGTTCCTGCAGGACTTGTGGAGGCAGCGGAAAATTAACTTCTGAAAATCTCTGCAATCACCAGGAGGAAACACATACTCATTAAACAAAAAAGACTGGCGATCGGCCAGTCTTTTTTGCTTTATTATTTGCAATACTTTTTAAAAGCCTCATCCGCACCGGGATAATCCAGTGCTACGCTTAATTGGAAATCCTCACATGCGCCTTTGACATTTTTAAGGCCTATTTTCAAAAGACCTCTGTTATAATAGGCTTGACCGAATTCTTTATCAAGAAAGATGGCATTTCCATAAGCTTTCAACGCCTCGTCAGTTTTGCCCATTTGATGGAGCGCTCTCGCCTTCATGAAGGAAGCCATGGCCGGTGCACCAGGAATTTCTGCCGCACGATTTGCATAAAGCAAGGCATTGGTGAAATTCTTCTTTTTGTGATGAAGGTTTGCCAAACTCAATAGGACTTGAAAATTATTTGGATCCAGTTGAAGCGCTTGTTCAAAGTCAGCCTTCGCACCTTCAAAATTTTTCATTTCTTCCTGTGCCCTTCCCCTGTGATATAGGATTCGCACATCATTTGGGAGATATTTTAATTCTTCCGTATATGCTGCACTGGCTTCTTCAAATTTTTTCTCATTGAAAAGAGCATCTCCCTTACTTACCTTTTGCTCTGAACAAGCAAAAAACAACAAGACTAAAGCAAAAGAAACTAAGGAAGATAAAATGGATTTCATAAGAGTTGGTTTATACTGCTACACTATTATCTCGGAGTGCATCATTTAAAGATGTCTTCAAGTCAGTGGAGGCTTTACGTTGTCCTATTATCAAGGCACAAGGGACTTGATAAGTTCCGGAAGGAAATTGCTTAGGAATAGACCCTGGAATGACAACAGATCTTTCTGGTACATAGCCTTTCATTTCTACAGGAGTTGATCCAGTCACATCAATAATCTTCGAGCTAGCGGTGAGTGTCACTCCCGCTCCGATTACTGCTTGCTTCCCAATTCGTACACCTTCGACAATGATCGCTCTAGACCCAATAAAGGCCCCATCTTCAATAATAACTGGGGCAGCTTGTACAGGTTCTAGTACTCCTCCGATTCCAACTCCACCACTTAAATGAACATCTTTGCCGATTTGCGCACATGATCCGACCGTCGCCCAAGTATCAACCATCGTGCCACTGTCCACATAAGCGCCAATATTAACATAGCTTGGCATCATCACCACTCCACTAGCCAAAAAGGCTCCATAACGGGCAACAGCATGAGGAACTACCCGGACACCTTGCTTTGCATAATTGGATTTCAACGCCATTTTATCATGAAATTCGAAAGGCCCAACTTCGATCGTTTCCATCTTTTGGATAGGGAAATATAGAATCACTGCTTTTTTAACCCAGTCATTTACCTGCCAAGTGCCATCAGCTTTGGGTTCCGCTACGCGCAATTGACCTAAGTCTAAGTCAGCGATGATAGTTTTAATCGCAATTTGAATTTCCTTTTCTTTTAATAGTTCTCGGTTTTCCCAAGCTCTTTCGATCAGCGTTCTTAGTTCCATATTTTTGGTTAGTTTCGTTTATGCCTGAAAATTCCCAGTCACAGCTTTCCGTGCTTATCGCTTCTTCCTTGAAGCCCGCAAAAGATGTACGCGCTTGGGAGAAGCTTGGGAAATCATTGCGTGAAACAACTAAATACAAGGTAAACATCATAGGTTTTTCAGCTAAAAAGATTGAAAAGCTTGATGGGGTGAATTTTTATTCCTCCTACGCATCCGGAAGGTCAAGATGGGATCGGATAAAAGCACTCGGTCGATTCACGCAATTACTCCTAAAAATCAAACCAGAAATCCTGATTTGTTGCACATACGAATACCTCCCAATAGCACGATTTTTTAAAAAAGCCATGGGATACAAATTGGTCTATGATGTCCAAGAGAACTACGTCGCCAATCTGGATTTGAACCCTCTTTTGGGAAAAGACAAAAAAGCTCGACTGAAGAAATTGATTCATTGGATGGAGAAGAAAAATGGAATCGATCTTCATCTTCTGGCAGAATCTTGTTACCAATTTGAGATGCCTGACAAGTCTCCATTTCTTGTTTTAGAAAATAAATTTAGCGGAGAAATTAGACCAAGAGCTGCTTTAAATTTAGGCCATTTGGAAGAATTCCATTTCCTTATTTCAGGCACCTTGACACCGGCATACGGGACTATAGATGGGATCAATTGGTTTAAGAAAATTCTGGAATTTTATCCCAAGTCCAGCCTAAAAATCATCGGTCATGTTCCCCTGGATTTTTACCGAAAAGAGATTCAAAAACTGGCTAATTCCGATCCTCAAATTCAGTTGGAATTAAGTGAATTTCCAGTTCCATATACCCACATTTTGGAAGCCTATCAAGACGCTAATTTTCTGCTGTTGCCCTACCAAAATGCTCCTGCTTTCCAAGATAAAATCCCGACCAAATTATTCGAAGCTGCGGCTTTGGCTGTTCCGGTTTTGATCAGTCCGAACCCCAACTGGAAGACATTTTTAGAAAAACATGAATCAGGTTTTTCAATGGACTTTTCAAATTCCATGACTCCTTTGGAGGATTTTCAAGTCGCCATTTCAAAGACTTATTTTTCCAAATCTCCAGACAATTCCTTGAGCTGGTCTTCCCAAGAGCAAGCCTTTCTTCAG
>JAHEBE010000400.1 GCA_024642365.1 Algoriphagus sp. | reverse complement strand
CACTTTTCGGAAAGCAGGTGGAAGCCTTAGGCAGGCAAGAAGAAAAAGTGCGCGAATTAGTAAGTAATGTGGGTAAAAAAATGGTGAATGCTGGGAAGAACCCCCATGTAAAAAAAATCACTGACCCAGTTTCTGTTTTTGTCAGAATGGTGAAAGCACACTTCAATGGCTTGCATAAATTATCAACGAGTACACTTGGTTTGGTCTTACTGGGCTTGGTTTATTTTGTTTCTCCAGTGGATATCATTCCAGATTTTCTTGGTTTTTTTGGCTTTGCAGATGATTTTTCTGTCGTCTTGGCGATATATGCGAAGTTAAAAGAGGAGGTAGCTGATTTTTTGGATTGGGAGAGAACTCAATCGGAATAATGCCTGTTCCCTAGCAAATTATTGAAAATGCTAGACCAACAAACACAAGTGATCACTCAAAATTTGATTGATCAAAGTCAAACGTATCAGGAATATCGAGCAAATCTAGATGCCCTGGTAGCTACCAATCGAACTACGGGTCCAAATCAATCGGAGAGCTATTTGGAGTATACTCGAATGAATCAAAAGCGAATGAGTCGCTGGGATAAAACTGCGAAAGTCAGTGAGGAAATGACTGAGCTAATTCGAAAGATTTCACAAAATCAAGTTTGGTTAATCATCACCGAAGCCTGGTGTGGAGATGCTGCGCAATCTTTGCCCTACATAAATAAATTGGCGGAATTAAATCCTCGAATCAATTTAAGACTGGTGCTTAGAGATGAAAATCCATCGCTAATGGATGCATACCTTACAGAAGGAAGCCGCTCCAT
Organism: Algoriphagus sp.; assembly: GCA_024642365.1. Taxonomy (GTDB): domain Bacteria; phylum Bacteroidota; class Bacteroidia; order Cytophagales; family Cyclobacteriaceae; genus Algoriphagus. The sequence continues at coordinate 1,919 of JAHEBE010000400.1, read as the reverse complement.
CCCTAAATTGATTGTATTGAGTGAAGACTTAGCGCATGAATTTGGAACTTGGGGACCAAGGCCAGAATTTCTCCAAAAGCGACTCAAGGCTTTCAAATTGGATCCAAATGGTGTAAGTTCAGCGGAGTTTTCGGCGGGAACACATCTTTGGTACGCTAAGGATAAGAATCAATCGCTGGAACAAGAGCTTTTCAAGCTATTTAATTCATTTTAAGATTTATGAAAATCGCTTTTATTGCCGGTACCTCTGGCTTAGTTGGGATGCAAGTGCTTCACCAGCTTTTGCAAAATCCTTCTTATGATGTCGTGCTGAGTGTCGGTCGGAGAACTTTGTCCTTAAAGCACGCTAAGCTTGTGCAAATCGAAGGAGATATGCTGAAAATCGCTTCGTGGGATATCGCTTCTAAATTGACAGCAGGAGATCTTGGGGGAAATAATCAGCAATTAGCGATCAGCATAAAGGAGCAAACCGCAGAAATTCATGGTTTCTGTACACTTGGAACCACGATCAAACAAGCAGGATCAAAAGAGAAGTTTTACGCAGTAGATCATGAGATGGTACTTGCATTTGCAAATTGGGCCAAAAGTCTAGGAGCGAGCAAATTTCTCTACGTTTCCTCAGGAGGAGCAGATGAAACCTCCTCTTTTTATTATATGAAAGTGAAAGGAGAGGTAGAAAGGGATTTGAAAAAAATCGGATTTGACTATTTAGGAATATTAAGACCATCCCTTTTGATGGGAAATAGAAGCGAATTTAGACTTTCAGAAAGTATCACTCAGATCTTAATGTATCCATTGGTCTGGTTGAAGCTTTTCAAGAATTTTAGACCTATCCATGATTATCAGGTAGCAAAAGCAATGGTAAAGGTTGCGATGGATCAAAGACCAAATTCATTTGAAATCATCACCTCAGGTGAACAACAGGACCTTAGCAAATGATTGTAGTTATCCAGCGTGCTTCAGAAGCCTCTGTAAAAATTGACGGAAAAATAAAATCCCAGATCGGATTGGGATTAATGATTTTAGTAGGGATTGAAGAGGCAGATACTCAGGAAGATATTTCCTGGCTTTGCAATAAAATTGTCAACCTGCGAATATTCCCAGATGAAAATGGGGTCATGAATAAAAGTCTGCTGGAAATCTCCGGTGAAATTCTATTGATCTCTCAGTTTACGCTTCATGCCAGCACCAAAAAGGGAAACCGCCCCTCTTACATCAAAGCGGCACGACCAGAAACGGCGATTCCTTTGTATGAGGCTTTAATTGCTTCCTTGGAACTATCCATAGGAAAACCGATAGGTACAGGTGAGTTTGGAGCCGATATGAAAGTGTCCTTGGTCAATGATGGTCCGGTCACGATTCTGATAGATAGCAAGGATAGAAAGTGATTTTTTGCTAAGTTGGGCTGCATTCAAATTCCTCTCAAATTGTCTGAATCCCTCGTTCAAATCCACGAAGCTCATGTTTCCTTTAAAGGATCCAAATCTTTTGATTCACTTAACTTCAGTTGGGAGCAGGGTCAGCAGTGGGCAATTACAGCAGATTCTGGGACTTTACTTACTGCATTTCTAGAGACAATTCGAGGAAACACCGTCATTTCTCAAGGTGAAATCATTCGACCCTTTGCTGCAGCTTACCTTTCAGAAAAGCAAGAGGAAGGTGCCATCCATAGCTATCGGGATTTGATCGCTTATGTTTCGCAGAAATATGAATTTCGAAATCGATCCAACCTTCAAAACTTTTATTTCCAACAGCGCTTCAATTCTTCTGAATCGGAGGAGGCAGCAACTGTTCGGGAAACACTAAGCCAAGTGGAGGCAAAAATCCCAGGGCCTTGGGATGTTGAGGCCGTTTCAAAACTGTTAAAATTAGAGGGGCTTTTGGATAAATCCCTTTTAAAACTATCCAATGGCGAAACA
>JAHEBE010000097.1 GCA_024642365.1 Algoriphagus sp. | reverse complement strand
AAGCCTCGATTGATTCGAGGCTTTTTTCTTTTATTATTTTCGATTACGCGATTTCAGTTTCAGAAGAAGCATAAGCTTCGACAGGAATACAGCTACAGATTAAGTTTCGATCTCCAAAGGCGGAATCAATTCTTCTCACACTTGGCCAAAATTTATTTCCTTTGACATTTTCAGATGGGAAAACTGCTTTTTCGCGAGAATATGGAAGATCCCACTCCCCTGTCAGAACCATGGTTGCTGTATGTGGTGCATTCTTCAACACATTATTCTCACGGTCTGCTTGACCATTTTCTATCTCACGGATTTCTTCGCGGATAGAAAGTAGTGCATCACAGAATTTATCCAATTCAGATTTCGTCTCTGATTCTGTTGGTTCGATCATCAAAGTACCTGCTACTGGAAATGATACTGTCGGCGCATGATAGCCATAGTCCATCAATCGCTTTGCGATATCCTCCACTTCCACACCTACGTCTTTGAATGATCTACAATCCACAATCATCTCATGGGCTGCACGACCTTTCGTCCCTGTATAGAGAATTTCAAAACTTCCCTTCAGCCTTTCTTTGATGTAATTGGCATTCAAAATAGCCATCTTGGTAGCATTGGTTAATCCCTCTCCACCCATCATAGCAATGTAGGCGTAAGAAATCGGCAAAATGCTAGCACTACCATAAGGTGCAGCAGAAATTGAAGAAACCGCTTCCTCACCACCCGTTTTCACCAAGGGATTTCCTGGCAAGAATGGCGCAAGATGTGCCGCTACACAAATAGGCCCCATACCCGGTCCACCTCCACCGTGAGGAATACAGAACGTTTTATGAAGATTCAAATGGCAAACGTCTGCTCCAATTCTACCCGGGCTAGTCAATCCTACCTGAGCATTCATGTTAGCACCATCCATGTAAACTTGTCCACCGTACTGATGGATAGTAGCACAGATCTCTTGAATGGCTTCTTCGAATACACCATGTGTAGAAGGGTATGTCACCATCAAAGCTGCCAAGTCATTCGCATGTGCCGCAGCTTTTTCTTTTAGGTCTACTAAATCAATGTTTCCTTTTTCATCACACTTTACTAAAACCACTTTCATTCCTGCCATCACAGCAGAAGCTGGGTTGGTTCCATGAGCTGAGGTTGGAATTAATGCGATATCTCGATGCGAATCACCTCTGCTTAAATGATATTGACGGATTACCATAAGGCCTGCAAATTCTCCCTGGGCACCTGAATTCGGCTGCAATGAAGTGTCTGCAAAACCAGTAATCTCATTTAGCCAATTTCGAAGATTTGCAAAAAGCTCTTGATAACCGGCAGTCTGATCTATCGGAGCAAACGGGTGCATCTGTCCAAACTCAGGCCAAGTAACCGGAATCATCTCAGCAGTAGCATTCAATTTCATCGTACAAGATCCCAAAGAAATCATCGAATGTACCAATGAAAGGTCTTTTGCTTCTAAGCGCTTGATGTACCGAAGCATCTCATGCTCACTGTGGTAATTATTGAATACAGGATGTGTTAAATAATCAGATTTTCTAACCAAAGCCTCAGGCAAATCCAAGGTTAAATCCTGAGCCAAAAGATCCAGGCTAGGGCTTGACATTCCTTTTGCTTTTGCAAAAACATCGACAACATTTGCCACATCATCAAGAGTCTTTGCCTCATCAAACGTCAAGTAAACGGTGTCATAATCAAATCTGAAATTCATCTCAGCATCAACGGCGATAGATTTGATTGTATTCAAAGTTTTCGCTTCGATCGATACTTTCAATGTGTCGAAATAGGATTGACCGGATACTTCATAACCTAAAGTTTGCAATGCTTTCGCAGTCAATTTGGCTAAGCCATGAGTCCGGATGGCAATATTTTTAAGTCCTTCTGGGCCGTGATAAACCGCATAGAAGCTTGACATTACTGCCAAAAGCACTTGAGCAGTACAAATATTTGAAGTTGCCTTCTCACGTTTGATGTGTTGCTCACGCGTTTGTAAAGCCATTCGGTAGGCCTTATTTCCAGCTCTATCAATGGAAACCCCAATAATTCTACCTGGGATTTGTCTTTTAAAAGCTTCTTTTGTTGCAAAGAAAGCAGAATGTGGACCACCGTAACCCATTGGCACGCCGAATCGCTGGGCAGAACCAACTACCACGTCTGCTCCCATTTCACCAGGAGGTGTCAAAAGTGTCAAGGAAAGTAAGTCCGCTGCAAATGCAGTAGTAATATTATTTTCTTTTGCTGAAGCAATTATTGCTGAATAATCTCTAACCGCTCCATCAGAATCAGGGTATTGGAAAAGAACTCCAAATATATCCGGGTTGGTAAGATCCAACTTGTCAATTGATCCAAATACTAATTCAATTCCTATTGGCTCTGCTCTAGTGATTAGAACCGATTTAGTCTGTGGAAACACTTTTTCATCCACAAAAAACTTTACAGCGTTTTTCTTTTCTCTAGGTTTTACAGCAAATAACATAGTCATCGCCTCGGCTGCTGCAGTCCCTTCATCCAAAAGCGAAGCATTGGCAAGTTCCATCCCTGTAAGTTCCATTACTACAGTTTGAAAATTAATCAAAGCCTCTAATCTGCCTTGTGCAATTTCTGCTTGGTATGGGGTATATGCCGTGTACCATCCTGGATTTTCCAACACATTTCTTAGCACTACTCCTGGTACTAGTGTATCGTAATACCCAAGCCCAAGAAAAGATTTAAAAACTTTGTTTTTAGAAGCCAAAACTTTGAATTCTTTCAAAAACTCAGACTCCAGTTTTGCCTTTGGAAGATTCATTGGCTTTTCCAACTGGATAGTTTTTGGAACAGTTTGGTTGATTAATTCCTCCAAAGATGAGGCTCCGATTGTGTCCAACATCGCTGCGATTTCCGCTTCCGTCGGGCCATTGTGTCTGCTCTCAAATTTGACAGCATTAGAAAGATTGATCTGCATAAAGTACTTAAGGAATATGAAGTATTTGGGTTAAAACCTTATTAGATTTTCAAGGGGCAAAGGTAAGCATCTGAAGAGAAATTGCCTTGGTAACCTTCGAAAATTTAAACCTTTAACCACCATAATTGACAAACGGTTTATTGAAGGGTTAAATATTTAACTAGTTTAGGGCCTGAAATTTAAATATCCGATGAAAAAAACACGCTTAATCACGGGAGCATTGGCTTTGGGACTTGCATTTAATGCTTATGCCCAAAATCCCACACAAGTAAAATATGCCAATACAATCACCGCTTCAGACCTAACTGAGTACCTCACTTACCTTGCGTCTGATGAGATGAGAGGGAGAGATACAGGTTCAGAAGAACAAAAAATTGCGGCTAACTACCTCGCAGATTTCTACAAAAATTTAGGGCTTACTGGTCCAGTCAATGGAAGCTACTTCCAACAAGTGCCTTTAGTAAGCGTTTCTTTTGATCAAGTCGATCTTAAAGTAGGTAAGACGAAATTAGTCATGAACGAGGATTTTGTATTTTCCGGGGACGGAAATATGGCCAAAAGCATCAAGACGGACCTCGTATTTTTAGGACTTGTGACCGATGAAAACCTCGCAAAAGTGGCCGTGAAGGATAAACTTGTTGGTATCTGGGCTGTAGGAGTCAGAAGTAATGAACTCATCACCAAAGTAATGGATGCAGGTGCTGCTGGCATTGTAATGGTAACTATGGAAGGTCAGGCGAATTTTGATCGGATCGCGAATCGTTACAAAACACTTGCTGGAAAAGGTAGAATTGGCTTTGAAAAAGAAACTGTGCAGCGGCCAACTTTCACCGTTAGTTCTGATAAAATGGCTGAATTATTTGGCCAACCGGTAGAGACATTAAAGGAAGCAGCCAAAACCAATCCTGAGTCAATCAAATCTCAGAAAGCTGCTTTTCAAGTTAAAAAGACAAGCAATCCGGTGGAAAGCTCCAACGTGATGGGCTATTTGGAAGGAACAGATTTGAAAAATGAAGTATTGGTAATCTCTTCGCACTATGATCACGTGGGTGTGAGCAGTACGGGTGAAATTTTTAACGGCGCAGATGATGACGGATCTGGAACTGTTTCTGTCATGGAGATCGCACAAGCTTTCGCAACTGCAGCCAAAGAAGGTCACAGACCGCGTAGATCTATTCTATTTTTGAACGTAACAGGAGAAGAGAAAGGTCTCTTGGGTTCAGAATATTATGGTGAGCACCCAATCTTCCCAATGGGAAATACGGTAAACAATATCAACATTGATATGGTCGGCAGGATTGATTATGAATATCAAAAGGCTGAAAACAAAGACTATGTCTATGTAATTGGATCAGAGATGCTTTCTTCTCAATTGAAAAAGATCAACGAATACAACAACATCACTTATACCGATTTGATTTTGGATTATCGCTATGATGCGGAGGACGATCCAAATCGATTCTATTACCGGTCGGATCATTACAACTTTGCAAAGCATGGTGTACCAGTGATATTCTTCTTCAATGGAGTACATGATGATTACCATCAGGTAACCGATACAGTAGAAAAAATCGAATTCCCTTTAATGGAAAAAAGAGCAAAGCTGATTTTCCATACGGCTTGGGATTTGGCAAATCGTAACAAACGAACCCCTGTAGACGGGACAAATACTCGAACTGAACGATAAAAATTAAAAGGGCTTCAAATTGAAGCCCTTTTTTATTTGTAACTCTTAATGGAGTTCAAATTCAGTTTTTTTATTAAGAATTTGATTTCAAAACCTACTTCCCCTTATTCTTCTGATGTTTTGTCTTTAGCTGATTTCGATTGGTCTTAGCCTTCGAATTCTTATTTCCACGCTTCTTTTCCTCTTTCGCTTTTTCTTTAAACTTATTAGGCTTTTTCCGCTCCTTTTTATCATGGAAAGCACCTTTATAATCTGGATTGTCCCGTTGCATCAAGTGATCTAACTCCCGAGCATAAGCTTGGCGTTCTGCAAAAGGTGTTTCTGGCACATCGACTTGGGCAGGAATCTCCAACTCCGGCACTTCCATTCGGATCAATTCCTCAATTCGTTTAAAATGATAGGCTTCCGCTGGGTTGATAAAAGTGATTGCCTTCCCTTCATGTGCAGCTCTACCAGTTCGGCCAATTCTGTGAACGTAATCTTCATAGATCAACGGCACATCAAAATTGATCACATGCGAAACCAGCGTCACGTCCAGACCTCGGGAAGCAACATCAGTTGCGACCAGTACACGAATATCTCCCGACTTGAAATCATCAATGGAATTGATCCGCGTATTCTGTCCCTTGTTCGCATGGATCACCCTAGCCTCCCCTTCAACTCGATTATTGATGTATCCAAAAACCTCCTCGGCATTTTTTCGAGATCTGGTAAAAACTATTGCTCGGACGATCTCTTCTTGCTTGAGTAATTCTCCCAACAAGTTTATTTTAGTTCTGATATTTGGAACAGCATACTTGACCTGTGCGATTGTTTCGGCTGTAGTCGCTGAAGGTGTCACTTCCACTCGCTCCGGAAATTCCAAAAATTCAGAAGCAAGCTTTTCAACCCGATCACTAAATGTAGCTGAGAAAAGTAAATTTTGCCGTTTGACTGGGATGACTTCCAAAATGGATCTGATTTGAGGCATAAAACCCATGTCCATCATCTTATCCGCCTCATCCAAAATCATGGTCTTAATCTCTTTGGTAAAGATTTTCCCTTTTTTGTATAGATCTAAAAATCGCCCAGTCGTAGAAATGATGATATCAACTCCAGCTTCGATTAATTCTATTTGAGTTTTTGGGCCAAGTCCTCCATAAAGACAAACGATTCTTAGATCTGTATTTTCAGCCATTTGAATCGCAACTTCTTCAATTTGCATTGCCAACTCTCGGGTCGGAGCCAGAATCAACGCTTTAGGATGCATTCCTTGGGCATACTTCACTTTCATCAACAAAGGCAAGATGTAGGCTGCAGTTTTTCCGGTACCTGTTTGAGCAATCCCCAGCACGTCATGCCCTGCCAAAGCCAAAGGAATCGCCTTTTCCTGAATCGGAGTTGGCGCTGAATATCCTGCTGAGGCAACAGCATCCAATAACTGACGGTTTAGCTTAAATACGTCAAAAGTTGGGGTTTCATTGGACATGATTGATTAATTTTGAAAGGAGGACTAAACCTGAAAGATGTTATAAGATGAAAAGTATTTTAATCACCGGTGCAAATATAGTCAATGAAGGTCGGATTAGTCAGGCCGACCTTTTGGTAGAAAATGGAAGGATCGCAAAAATTGGCACCAATCTTTCCAACCAATCCGCCGACATTCACATTGACGCCAAAGGAAAATACCTTTTTCCTGGATTGATTGATGATCAAGTTCACTTTAGGGAACCTGGCTTGACCCATAAAGGTGAAATCTATACCGAGGCAAAAGCAGGTGTGGCTGGCGGAACGACTTCCTATATGGAAATGCCCAACACCGTGCCGCAGGCTGTTACCGTTTCACTTTTGGAAGATAAATATGCTCGGGCTAAAGAAGTTTCCTTGGCCAATTATTCCTTTTTTATGGGAGCCACGAATGATAACCTCGATGAAATTCTGAAAGTGGATTTTGAAAATGTATGTGGATTAAAGATTTTTCAGGGTTCCTCGACTGGAAACATGGTCGTGGATAACATCGAATCGCTGGAAGGGATTTTCAGAGAATGCAAGGCGCTGATTGCGATCCATAGTGAGAATGATCATATCATTGCTTCAAATCTGGCGGAGTATAAAGCTATTTATGGAGATGACATTCCTGTCAAATTTCATCCTAAAATTCGATCAGAAGAGGCTTGCTACGACGCTTCAAGTCGCGCTGTAGCGATGGCTAAAAAGTATGGAACAAGGCTTCACATCTTACATATAAGCACGGCAAAGGAATTAGAACTATTTGACAATAGCATCCCACTCGAAGAAAAGCATATTACAGCCGAAGCTTGCATTCATCACATGTGGTTTTCGGAAGAAGACTATGCTGAAAAAGGAAATTTGATCAAATGGAATCCAGCAATAAAAACTTCGAAAGATCGTGATGCAATCTTTCAAGCTGTATTGGATAATCGGATCGATGTGATCGCCACCGATCATGCGCCGCACACTTTGGAAGAAAAGGCCCAAGTTTATACGAAGGCTCCGTCTGGAGGTCCTTTGAACCAGCATAGTCTAGTAGCCATGTTGGATTTTTACCATGCAGGCAAGATTAGCCTAGAAAAGATTGCAGAAAAGATGTGTCACAATGTCGCTAAGCTTTTCAATATCGACCAACGAGGATACATCCGAGAGGGTTATTTCGCAGACTTGGTCCTAGTGGATCTGAATGACCCTTGGACAGTATCAAAAGAAAATGTTTTAAGTAAATGTGGCTGGTCACCATTTGAAGGCCATACATTCCAATCAAAAGTGACTCACACGGTGATTTCAGGCCATTTAGCTTATGAAAACGGCAAGTTCAATGAAGATAAAAAAGGCGAACGATTGAAATTTTTAATAAATAATTAAAATCCCTGTTGCAGTAACTTATCTTAATCATTACATTTGCCACCTGTTAAGGAAAAACTATCCTTGACCCCCACAAATGGTGATTGTAGCTCAGCTGGTTAGAGCGCCGGTTTGTGGATCCGGAGGTCGCCGGTTCGAACCCGGTCTTTCACCCAAAACCCCTCAAAATGAGGGGTTTTACTTTTTATAGAAGGTGTTTTTGGCATAACATTTGACAAAATACAGGAAAACTAAACCAATTCGAGATGTTTACTTTATTCAAATCCTCTCCAAAATTTCCAGCGGTCAAGCCAATCAATGTGAAACAAGCGAAAAACTATCTGGTAAAATTTGAGGAGTCACTCAAGAATTTCGAGGAAATTCAAAATGAGTTGATTCATTCTTAAAAACGAAAAGGTTGTGGGGACATAACCTTTATTTTTTGTCTTTTCATTTTTCTTGTCGAAGCAAAACTCTAATTTTAACAGATTAGAATTTTCTACTATGAGTTATATCCATTTCGATAAGACACAATTGGTTAACCTGAATTACTCCCTTGATCGGGAAATCATCAGAACTAATCAATCTGGAACTTACACTAGTACTACCATCATCGGCTGCAATACCCGTAAATACCACGGATTATTGGTTGTGCCACAGCCACAAATTGATTCGCAAAATCATGTCATGCTTTCCACAGTTCATGAAACTGTCATTCAGCATGGTGCAAGTTTCAACCTTGGAATCAGTAAATATCCTGGGAATTACTCCCCACGAGGTCATAAATATTTAGAAGATTTTGATTCGGAGCCAATTCCAAAACTTACCTATCGTGTAGGTGGTGTTTTGCTTCAAAAAGAATTAATCCTTGATACAAATCGGGATCGGGTAATGATTCGATATACCTTGTTGGAAGCCCATTCCCCTACTAAGATCAGAATTTCGCCTTTCTTGGCATTTAGAGGCTATCACAATCTCATGAAAGCCAATTCAGAAGTCAATAAAAAATTCAAAAAAGCTCCCAATGGAGCAGTCTTTCACTTATATCCGCAATACGACCCGCTTTACCTCCAGCTTTCTAAAAAAGGTGAATTCGTATCTGCACCAGATTGGTATCACAATATTGAATACATCATTGAGCGTGAGCGAGGCTATGACTACCAGGAAGATTTATATGTGCCTGGCTATTTCGAATTTGACATCGAAAAAGGCGAGTCGGTTATTTTTTCAGCAGGATTAACTGAAGCTGACCCCAAGACTCGGACGAATGCATTTGAAAAAGAAATCGCGAGAAGAATCCCAAGAAATAATTTTGAAAATTGTCTCAAGAACTCTGCAGGCCAATTTATTCGCTACCGAAATGGAAAAACAAGAGTTATCGCTGGTTATCCTTGGTTTGGATGGTGGGGTAGAGACACATTTGTCGCAGCACCAGGATTGACTCTTACCAAAGGGGATACGAAGACATTTCTGAACATCATGGATACGATGGCCAATGAATTGACGGGGCCTCTTTTTCCAAATGTTGGAAGTGGTGTGATGACGAACATGAACTCGATGGATGCACCACTTTGGTTTTTTTGGTCGCTTCAACAATACATTTATTACACCGGTGATACAAAGACAATAAAGGACAGGTACCTCGGTAAATTAAAAGGAATTATTGACGGCTACAATGCTGGCACAGATTTCAATATTCATGTACGCCCAGATGGTTTAGTCTATGGCGGAGTGGAAGGAATCGCCTTAACTTGGATGGATGCTGTCACGCCAGACGGCCCTGTTACTCCTAGAATTGGTTGCCCGGTAGAAATTCAAGCGCTTTGGTACAATGCCTTGTGCTTTTATCATGAGCTGACAGGAGATGAAGACATTGCCTTACAAGCCTCACAAGTACGGGATTCTTTTGAAAGAGAATTCTGGTCAATTGATCATGGCTACTTAGCTGATTTGGTAAATGGAGAGGAAAAAGATTGGTCTATTCGACCTAATATGGTTTTCGCAACCTCCCTCCCGTATACTATGTTGAGTGAAAACCAAAATGACCAAATCCTAGAAACCGTAAAATCAAAGTTATTAACTACTCGAGGTCTTAGATCCTTGGCGCCGGATGATCTTGCATATAAAGGATATTATTTTGGTGACCAAATCAGTCGCGACAATGCCTATCACAATGGCACCGTTTGGGTTTGGCCAATGGGTCATTTTGTGGAAGGGTATATCAAACTTCACGGAAAATCAGCAGGTAATTTTATCAAGAAAATCATCAAAGGATTTGATGGAATTATGACCCAATATGGAGTAGGAACCGTTGCAGAAATATATGATGGAGATCCTCCACACCGACCAAAAGGCGCGGTATCGCAGGCTTGGAGTGTGGCAGAATTATTACGAATGATGGATTTAAGTAAAAAGATATAACGGTTTAAGATGAAGGTATTAATGTTTGGATGGGAATTCCCACCGCATATTTCTGGAGGTTTGGGCACCGCTTGTTATGGGCTTGTCAAAGGCATGGTTCATCATAATCAAGAAGTGATATTTGTCGTCCCAAAATTATGGGGTGATGAAGAACC